>CALDQB010000001.1 GCA_937911665.1 uncultured Clostridia bacterium
TCCTTCAACGACCTCATGTTCCCTGGGTTTGAAGACTACCTGATCGAATTTGACTGTCTGGTAGACTGCCCCGTCTCCGTGAACGATACGTCCGGGACCTACAGGTTCTACGTTTTTGATAAGGACTGTAACTGCCTTATCCTGACCGAGCTTTCCTTCGAATGCTCCCCATGTGAGCTCATCGATGACCTCATCGATGTTCTTTGAGAGCTTTGAAGGCGGGATGCGCACAACCCTTTCTGCCTGCGTTAACATGTACATGTTGGATCCTCTTGAATAGCCGAGTTATGGATATCTCATATTTAAAAATGACCGCGTGCCCGATATGACGCGCGCGTATAATAATAGGAATGTGTAACGGATTTGGATTTCAAAATGTTTTGAGAGGGGAGTGACTCCCCTCTGTGTTTAGATGTACAAGACTGCTGTAACCAAACAGATGGTTGACAGGAGTTTGACCAAAACGTGGATTGAAGGTCCGGCTGTGTCCTTGAAAGGATCTCCTACTGTGTCGCCGGTAACGGTCGCCTTGTGGGTCTCCGAATTCTTTCCGCCGAAGTTTCCTTCCTCGACATACTTCTTCGCATTGTCCCATGCTCCGCCTGAATTTGCCATCATTATAGCAATGGCAAAGCCCGATACAAGCGCACCTGCAAGCATACCTACAACGCCGTTTACGCCAAGGATAAGGCCTACCGCAATCGGTGCAATAATGCCAAGTGCCGCGGGAACTATCATCTCACGCAAGGAAGAACGTGTGCAGATATCAACACATGTTTCGTAATCCGCTTCTGCCTCACCCTGCATAAGACCTGTAATTTCCCTGAACTGACGGCGAACCTCAACAACTATCTTCTGCGCTGCTCTTCCTACTGCCTGCATAGTAAATGCACTGAAAAGGAAGGGGAGCATTGCGCCGATAAACAAGCCGATTAAAACAGGTGTGTTTGTGAGGTTAAGGTCAAGCTCACCACCCATTTGCACCACCTTATCGGTATACGAAACAATAAGAGCAAGAGCAGTAAGCGCCGCAGAACCGATAGCAAAGCCTTTGCCTGTTGCCGCGGTTGTGTTACCGAGCGAATCGAGAGCGTCTGTTCTCTCACGAACCGATGAATCAAGACCCGACATTTCTGCAATTCCGCCTGCATTATCAGCAACAGGGCCATATGCGTCGGTAGCAAGAGTGATACCGAGAGTAGAGAGCATTCCTACCGCAGAAATGCCTATTCCGTAAAGTCCCATAGCAAAGCTATTCGCTCCGCCTGACACAAAATAACTGATAAGCACCGATACCGCAATTATGATTACGGGGATAGCCGTGGAATTCATACCAAGAGCAAGACCGTCTATAATAATTGTCGCACTGCCCGTGTCAGATGAACCCGAGAGCTTGCGTGTGGGTTTATACGAATCCGAGGTATAATACTCGGTGAAAAAGCCAATAAGCACACCCGCAAGAAGTCCCGATATAACCGCCCAGAAAACACCTGTGTTATTGGGAAGCAGAATATAGATAAGAGCCGCCGAGGCAAGTGCCGATAAGATTGAGCTTATATATGTTCCTCTGCGGAGCGAACCGAGAAGGTTTTTCTGTGTTGCGCCCTCTTTTGTGCTTACAAAGAAAGTTCCAATTATTGACGCGATAATTCCTATTGCCGCAATAAGCATAGGAACGATAACACCTTTCATTCCAAGTCCCGCAGCCGCCGCAAGAGCACCCGCTGAGATAACAGAGCCAACGTATGACTCATAAAGGTCAGCACCCATACCCGCAACGTCACCGACGTTATCGCCTACGTTATCTGCGATAACCGCAGGGTTTCTGGGGTCATCCTCGGGGATACCCGCCTCAACCTTACCTACAAGGTCTGCGCCAACGTCTGCCGCCTTGGTAAAGATACCGCCACCGACTCTCGCAAAGAGTGCCATAGAGCTTGCGCCCATACCAAATGTGAGCATTGCGCTTGTGATTTCCACGGGGTCATTACCCAAAAATTTATTCAATATTAAAAACCATACGCTTATATCGAGAAGTCCGAGCCCTACAACAGTAAGTCCCATAACAGTTCCGCTTGAAAATGCAATTTTAAGACCACGGTTGAGTCCATTTCTTGCACCCTCGGCAGTTCGACTGTTTGCGTAGGTCGCAATCTTCATTCCGATAAATCCCGAAAGCGCCGAGAAGAAGCCTCCGCTCACAAACGCAAATGGCACAAAGGGCGTAAGAACGTCAAATGCCGCCATTACAATAAGTATCACGAGCATTACGGCAAAGAATATCGATACCGTTTTATACTGCCTTTTAAGATATGCCATCGCACCTTTTCGGATTTTTGCCGAGATGCCTGCCATCTCATCAGTTCCCTCGGGGCATTTCTTTACCCAATAGAACTTATACGCCGCAAAAGCGAGTCCTAAAACCGCCGCCGCAAGCACGCAAAGTGCCGCTATGGTTTCAAAATTCAACATTGTTGTATCCCTCCTATTGATTCTGCGCAAAATTATACGGCTCTATTATGCACAATTTCTTAACATAATATGCCTTTTTGCTACTTTAAATTATAATTACACATCCGCCATGTGTCAAGCAGTTTTTGGTTTCTTTTCCTTTTTTGTGAAATTTAATCCCTGCCGTTTCTTTCCCGTCTGTATTCAGACGGAGTAATGCCGAAAAAGCGCACAAAAGCTCTGTTAAAACTTCTTATGCTTCCGAAGCCCGCTTCAAGCGCGCTTTCCGCAAGATTATCAGCACCATTTTCTATCATATCCTTAACACAACAACATCTCACCCAGTTTATATAACTGTTAATCGAAAGTCCCGTTCCTTTGGAAAACTTACGGCTGAGAGTTACGGGGTGAACACCTATTTCCCGCGCTATACTCTCAAGCGTGATTTCCTCTCTGTATGAATTGTGAATAGTGTCAAGGCTTTCAAAAAGAGTGTCGCTGTACTTTCTCGACGCCTCCTCAAATTCACACTTTTCGCAAATCTCGTTACACAAGAGCGAAACCACCGCAAGAGCGGGAATTATATCGGGCTCATCTGTTGGGTTCGGTAAAATCCTGTCTACTATCCTCAAGACCTCCGAGCTTATTTTAAAGCTATGCTTTTTTACCTCCCTGGCTTTTAAAAATTCAAAAAACTCTTCCGCGATATGCCACGAAAACATTATGATACGGCACTCATTGTCCCGCTCCGACCTGAACGAATGCGGTTCAAACGGCGCAACAAAGGCAATTTCGCCCCTATGCAGCTCGATTTTTTCATCCCCTATTTCCATGCAGAGTGCGCCCTTTGTCACAACAACAACCTCTGCCTCAAAGTTTGCGTGGGTTCCGCAACTTACATTTTCAAGACACCTTGAAAGAAATCTGTTTTTGCCGTCTCCCATTATTAAATTCGTCCCTTTATACATATAACCTTTTCCCCTCAAAAGCTAAATTTTGTCTACCATTTTATCTTTTTTGTCTTGATATGTCAAGGAAAAGATGATATTCTCTATCCAAAGACTGTAAATCATCATTCAGGAGGCCGTTTCTAATGTATCTCGTTTTCCTTTTCGCAGTTACATTTGCTATTAATTTTTTGATGAATTTAACTGCCAGATTTTGTACAGACGCCCTCCGAGGCAAAGGCTTTTTCGGTCAATCTGTCGCTATAACCGTCACCGCGCTGATAGCCTGTGCATTCTTTATTATATCCTCGGGCTTTAATATCCAGCTTAATATTCCTACCCTGATATATTCACTAATATTCGGCATTCTCTGCGTTTTTAGCAATCTGATCGGATATTCAATATACAGATACGCCTCCGTTTCTACCACAAACACCTTCACAAGCTCAGTCAGTCTTGTAGCCACCTCAATCGTGGGTTTTATCGCATTTTCGGAACCTATAACCACAGACAAGCTTTTTAAAATAATTCTGGTGCTTTTCATAATCTTCATAATTTTTCTGGAAGGAAAAGCTGCGGAGCCAAAGCCTGTCCCCTCTGCAAAATATGCAGATAACAAAAACCGTTCAAACTTCATTATGTTCATTCTTCTCGGCTCGCTTTCCGCATGTATAAGTTGCTGTTGTTCTGTTTTAAATAAACTCTATTCTGCCGCTACAAATGTCTGCGATGACAGCTCTTACTTTTTTATGACAAACGTCGTGATGCTTCTGTTTGGATTAATATCCTGCGTTTTTGCAAGCAAGGGCAAGCCAGCTATGGTCAAAGACGCCCTATCCTCCCTCGGCACAAGGGCGATTTTCCTTATTGTTCTGCGCACAATTCTATCAAACACGGCTTCTCTTGTGGCACTTCTCATTTATGCAACAAACATTGACCTGTCACTATACTCACCGCTCAGTGCGGCACTTGGACTCATTGCCGCCGCAAGTGCCTCTCTTATTCTAAGAGAAAAGCTCAGTCCTCTGGCACTTCTCGCAACGGCTATTGCAATTGTCGCGGTTGTGATTTAAAATATGTATAATTTAAAAACGAAATATAATCAAATTTTTATATAAGGAGTTTTGCATATGTATAATTTTTATAACTCATCCATCATTTACGTTTCACAAAAAATCGGTGATGACAGATATTATAACGGGCTCTCCCCTGAGCCTGACAACTTCGGCAATGGTCCGTTTAAAACTATCCGGCGCGCACTTTCTTCAATCGCGCAAAGACGGGTCAGCGGTATGGACAGACCGATTACAATATCGCTCCTCGACGACCAGTATATCGAGGAAACTTTGGAAATCAGCTTTGAAAAGCAGGTTGCGTCGCTCTGCACAGTTGCAGGCAACGGTATCACCATAGAATCTTACGGCGACAGAAAGAAAATCATCGGCGGTTTTAAACTCGATGGTTGGAAAAAGGATGTTTTCAACGGAACAGAATGTCTCTCGGCAAAAATCCCCGTTAAAGAAGACGGCTCCCCCCGTTGCTTTGACGACCTCTTTGTAAACGGCAAAAGAGCAAGCAAAACCCGTTATCCCAAGGTTGGCACCTTTAAGGCGGTTGCCACCGAAATCGATGTAGGCGAAGGCGGTAATCCCAGGGCTTCCTCAAAATGGTTTATCGCCCACAAGGAAGACCTTGAATACATAAGCAACATTGAAGACGCAACCATAAACTTCTTCCACTATTGGGTAGACGAGCATACCCCCGTCGAGAGCTACGACAGAGAAAGCGGTAAGCTGGTTCTTAAATATCAGCCCAGATACCAGATGTCAACCCAGTACGAGCCTGATGACCACACCTCTGCTCTTCACTATTACCTTGAAAATGTACCCGAGGAATTTTCAGAGAAAAACCAATGGTACCTTGACCGAAACGCAGGCATCGTCTACTACATTCCCGAGGTTATGCCAAACAACCTTGATGACATTATGGCTTATGCGCCTACTGTTTTTAAAATCTTTGATATATTTGGCAGTGCCGATAAAAAGATTTCGGATATAAGGCTTAGCAACCTTGAGCTTGTATGTTCGCGGGGTGATTGCGTATATATCGACCCGACTGACGGAATTTCCTACGCATCCGACGTTCAATCTATGGCTAACGCCCATGGTACAATAAACTTCAAAAACGCAGTAGGTTGCTCGGTTTCCGACTGTTACATTCACGGAACAGGCACTTATGCCATAAACATAGAAGATGGCTGCCGCAGCATAAGGGTAGAGAATAACTATATGGACGACCTCGGTGCAGGCGGCGTAAAAATCTGCAAAATGCCTGCCGATTGCGAAGAGAAAGACTACACCCGCAACTGTATAATCAAAGGAAATAAAATCACAAACTGCGGCAAGCGTTTTGCAGCGGGATGCGGAATTATCCTTTGCGACAGTATAGACAACGAAATCGCTGAAAACGAAATCGCACACCTTGAATACAGCGGTATTTCTGTAGGCTGGGTATGGGGCTATCGTGATAGCTTATCCCGCGGAAATTTAATCCGCGACAACCATATCCATCATGTAGGTCAGGGAAATCTCTCGGATATGGGCGGCATATATCTTCTCGGCAAGCAACCTGGAACCATAGTGTCAGGCAACAGAATTCACGATATTACTGCTGCTCACTATGGCGCATGGGGACTTTACCCCGACGAGGGTTCAAGCTATGTCACCTTTGAGAACAATGTAATTTATAATACGAAAACGGAAGCGTTCCATCTCCATTACGGCTCTTATAATATTGTTCGCAACAATATTTTTGCATTTGGCAATGGTTGCATCAGAGTAACTCACAATGAATTCCACGATTGCGCAGCATTTGAAAATAATATCCTTTTAACCGACGGCGGTAAAATATATGGCACCTACAACGCACCGCCTGCGACAATTGCAAAGCGCAATATTATGTGGGACTTACAAAACGGCAGCCCCCTTGTATTTGACGACGAGCACAGTATCTCGGTATCTTTGGAAGAATGGCAAAACGGGTTTGGCAAAGACCTCGGCAGTATTGTCGCAGACCCGATGTTTAAAAACGCAAGGGAATTTGATTTCACATTAGATGAAAACTCACCCGCAATTCGCCTCGGTTTTAAGCCGCTCCATGGTTTTCTTGCATCAGGAAAGAAATAATATAAAAATTCTCCTGCTCTGATATGCACCCCAAAAGTTAGACACTTTTGGAGGTGCATATTTTTATTTATAGCGCGGGAGGGATGAATCCCTCCCCTACGAATCTTTTATCATACATAATTCTGCATTTTGCATTCTGCCCCGCAAGCCTTTATATCTTGACTATTGGGCAAAATATGGGTATAATAGGCTTAACAATGCTTTTCGAGGTGATTTGATTGACCTTTTATAATCTTTTATCATCGTTGCTCAGCTACGTTTTTACGGTTGTAATATACCTTTTTATTTTCGCAGTTATAAGGCTTATATATCTTGACGTAAAAAAGATGAACCGTTTTGAAGACAACAACGCAGGCGACCGCGAGTGTGCAAGCCTGCGCCCTGTCAAGTCCAAAGTCCCCGTAAACGCAAAGCTTAAAAACAGATATACCATCTATACTTCTGCGGTTATAGGGCGCTCTGACAAGTGCGATATCACGATTAAAGAGGATTACATCTCAGCAAAACACGCAGAGATATGGTACGAAGACGGGGAATGGTATCTCGAAGACCTCGGCAGCCGTAACGGAACTGCTGTTAATGGTCAGAGAATCCGCGACACCGTTATTTTAGACCCCGAAGATGTCATTTCCTTCGGCGGACTTAACTTCGCTTTCGAGTTATAAGAGTGAAAGGGACGAACAATATGTCTAAAAACAAAAGGCAAAGCTACACCCTGCCTGCGTTTCTTTTGGTTCTTATGAACCTTCTGGGGTTCGGGCTTTTGTATGTTGCCAACAGCTTCAATATAAATATTGTCTATGTAGGGCTCGGCATTCTCGGTCTTTTTACCATCATTTATGCCGCCGTAATTCTATGCAAAATGGGCGATAAATTTATCGTACCTATGGCTTGTATGCTCATAACTATGGGTATTATTATTCTATGCAGAATTGATATCGATTACGGCTTTCGGCAGATTGTGTGGGTAATACTGGGAGGCTGTGTCTTTTTTGTTGCCTATGCCCTTTATTACAACATAAAGTTCTGGGACAGGCTATGGCTTCTCTATTTTGTCTGCGGGGTTGCGCTTTTTCTTGCCACCCTTATCTTCGGCAAGACGGTCAATGGCTCGCGGAACTGGATTCAATTCGGCAGCTTTGCATTCCAGCCTGCCGAGCTTACGAAAATCCTTTTTATTATGTTCCTCTCCTGCTATTTCTCAAAATCATGGCAGCAGCCGTTTTTCAATATGCAGCCAAAGATTGTTTCGTGGCTTGCGACCTATCTTTTTATAGGCTTTCTCGTGCTTCAAAGGGACTGGGGAACGATTTTGGTTTTCTTCTCGATATACATTTTTATGCTCTATGTATATGAGCCAAACTATAAATTCCTCGCACTCAATATTGGTGCCGTTTCAATCGTCGCCGTTCTCGGCTACAAATTTCTGCATCATATTCAGGTTCGTGTAAGCTCATGGCTTGACCCCTGGTCAGATATCGCAAACACAGGGTATCAGATTACGCAGTCGCTCTTTGCAATCGCATCGGGCGGATACTTCGGCAGAGGGATAGGCAACGGCTCTCCCAACTATATTCCCGAGGTTCACTCTGACTTTATCTTTGCGGCAATCTGCGAAGAAATGGGCGTCTTCGGCGGAGCGGCAGTAATAATTCTTTTCTTTTTAATTGCATACAGATGCTTTAAAATTTCGATAATGACTAATAATAGTTATGATAAAGCTCTCGGCTTTGGTCTGACTGTTATGTTTGCTATACAGACATTTATTATTGTAGGCGGAGTTACCAAACTGATTCCGCTCACAGGAATAACCCTCCCGTTCGTAAGTTACGGCGGAACATCCATCGTTGTCAGCTTTGCCTCCCTCGGAATAATTCAGGCGATTTCTGCAAAAGCGGTTCGGGAAAAAGAAAAAGGTGAGAGGGAGGATTCAAAATGAAGATAAACAAACGAATAATCCGCGTCCTTGTCGTTGTATCCTTTCTCTTTTTGTCTCTTGTGACATATCTGCTCTACTTTAATATGTTTCAGGCAGAGGAAGTTGCCTCAAACCCCTACAACAAACGTCAGTGGGAAGATGAGAAGTTTGTCAAAAGAGGCAGTATATACGACCGTGACGGCGAGGTTTTAGCCGAAACAATCATAAACGGCGATGAGCGCATCCGCAAATATCCCAAGGGGCATCTTTATAGCCATATTATCGGCTACTATTCCAAGGTGTACGGAAAAAGCCTTCTCGAAATGTCATATGATAAGGAGCTTTTAGGCCAGGGCGATATAAGCATCAGCTTTAACGAACTGCGCTCGGGCTATGACTTAAACCTCACTATTGACAATGATCTTCAGACATACGCCTACAATCAATTAAACGGCAGGAATGGCGCCGTTGTCGCTCTCGAGCCGTCAACAGGCAAAATTCTCGCAATGGTAAGTTACCCTGATTTTGACCCCTCTGCCGCCGCTCTTGAGGAAAACTGGAAGTATATTGTAGAGAGGGAGGATGCACCGCTCCTTGCAAGAGCAACAGGCGGTCTTTACGCCCCGGGCTCTACCTATAAAATAGTGACTGCATCTACCGCGTTTTCGGCGGGATACATTGATAAAACCTTTGAAGATGACGGAGCGTTTGAATTGCCCGGTCTCAAGGTAGAAAACTACGGCGGAAAATCCTACGGCGAGCTGAGCCTTGCCCGCGCCTTTGAGCTTTCAAGCAACGATGTTTTCTGCACTCTCGGCTATGAGCTCGGGGCAGAAAATGTTATGAATTCTGCAGAAGCTTTTGGCGTAAACAAGGATATTCCTATGGATATTCCCACAACAAAAAGCCGTATAGAATACAAAAAGATGTCAAACCCCGATGCTGCATTGGTTTCAATCGGTCAGGGACAGCTCCTTATGACTCCGCTTCACGTGGCAATGATAGGCGGAGCTATCGCAAACGGGGGAGAAATGATGCAGCCCTATGTCATAGACACAATTACAACTGCATCGGGAGTTACCTTAAGCGAAACTCGTCCCCGAATTCTGCATCGGTCTGTATCATCTGTCTGCGCAGATTACATCAAGGACCTTATGGTAGGAGTTGTAGAGAACGGAACGGGTAGCGGAGCACGGATTTCAGGCATCAGTGTAGCAGGCAAGACGGGAACTGCCGAAAATGAAACGAACCGCGACCACGCCTGGTTTGTAGGCTTTGCCCCCGCCGACAATCCGCAGATTGCGGTTGCAGTTCTTCTTGAATATGACGGCGGAGCGGGCGGAAGTAATGCCGCCCCGATTGCAAGAAACGTAATCAGCAAATATCTTAAATGATAAAGGAGACAAAATGATAATAGACTTTCATACTCATTGTTTTCCCGATAAGTTGGCAGAGCGGGCAATCCCTACCCTGTCAAGAGCTTGTGGGGGTCTTATTCCTCAAACCGACGGAACTTTAGGCAATCTTCGCGAGCATATGCAAAAGAGCGGGGTGTCTGTATCCTGCGTTATGAATATCGCCACAAACCCCCACCAGATGCAAGCGGTAAACAATTTTGCAAATGAAATAAACAGCGATGACATTATCGCTTTTGGTTCGGTTCATCCCGACGCTCCCGATTGGGAAATCGAGCTTGAACGGATAGCGGATATGGGGCTTCGGGGCGTTAAGCTCCACCCTGACTATCAGGGCTTTTTCGCCGACGACGAGAAAATGAAGCCTGTCTATAAAAAGATTTCTTCTCTGGGGCTTATCACTCTTTTTCACGCAGGCTTTGACTATGGTTTTCTGCCCCCTTATCATTGTATGCCCGATAATATGATAAAGGCTCTCTCGTGGTTTGATTCGCCCGTTGTTGCTGCTCATTGGGGCGGCATAGATTGCGGAATTGAGGTTCTTGAAAAGCTGTGCGGTCTGCCCCTTTTCTTTGATACCTCGTTCGGCTACGGAAATATGCCTCCGAAAATTCAGATGAAAATTATCGAAAAGCACGGGGTTGATAATCTTCTTTTCGGTTCCGACTGCCCCTGGCACAGTCCCGCATGGGAGCTTAGAAACCTGAAAACCCTCGGTCTTTCTGATGACGAGCTTGACAAAGTCTGCCACAGAAATGCCGAAAAATTGTTGAATCTATAATTTAAGCGGAACGGCACACAAAAACCGTTCCGTTTTTTTATCCAAATTTTTGTAACTATTTTTGCTTAAAAATATCGATTTTTGTATAACATTGACTATTGAAAAAAGCTCTTGCTTTATGATATATTGTATTTGGTGAAAAGACGGCTATTCCAAGCACTACTAAAGAAAGGGGTTTCTACTATGGATATTTTTGATTTACTTACCCTTATAGGCGGTCTTGCTCTTTTCCTGTACGGAATGGAAATGATGGGCGACGGTCTTAAAAAACTGGCAGGAGGCAAGCTTGAATCTTTCCTTGCCAAGCTTACCTCAAATCGTCTCAAGGGATTCTTTCTCGGTCTTCTTGTTACGGCAGTAATCCAGTCATCGTCAGCGACAACCGTTATGCTTGTCGGCTTTGTAAACTCGGGCATTATGAATCTCGGGCAGACAATAAGCATCATTATGGGAGCAAACATAGGAACGACTGTAACCGCATGGCTTTTGAGTCTTACGGGCATCAACGGCGCGAGCTTGTTTCTCAAGCTTTTAAAGCCTGAATCATTTACCCCGATTCTTGCCGTTATCGGCGTAATTATGGTAATGGCAGCAAAGAACGATAAGAAAAAGAACATCGGCTCTATTCTCGTCGGCTTTGCAATACTTATGTTCGGCATGGAATCTATGAGCGGTGCTATGGACGGCCTTAAAGACAGCGAAAGCTTTGGCAATCTTCTTATAATGTTCTCTAATCCAATTATGGGTATTCTTATAGGAACGATACTGACCGCTATAATTCAGTCATCCTCTGCCTCTGTCGGCATATTGCAGGCACTCTCTTTAACAGGTGCCATTCCTTATTCAACTGCAATCCCGATTATTCTCGGTCAGAACATAGGAACAACAATTACACCCGTAATTTCGTCAATCAGCGGAAACGCAAACTCAAAACGTGTTGCCGTTGCCTGCGTCTATATCAAAATAATCGGCGTAGTAATCGTAAGTGCGGCTTTCTATTTGCTCGACTTTATATTTGATTTTGCTATAATGGACAAGCACGTAACTGTTGTTACCATAGCAATAGTACACACTATCTTTAACATTTTATCAACAATTATCCTTATGCCGTTTTGTAAGCAAATCGAAAGAATTTCGTATAAGTCTATCCCCGAGCGCAAGGACGAAGAAACCGATATTTTCTCCACACTTGACGACAGATTTTTGTCAATTCCCTCGTTTGCGGTGGAGAAGTCGCGTACGGTAGTTTTCGACATGGTAAACATCACAAGAAATGCTCTTCTCTCCGCTATAAGCCTTTTCGAAAGCTTCGATGCGTCAAAGGCTAAAGAAATCGAGAAAAAAGAAACGGAAATCGACAAATACGAAGATAAGATAAGTGCCTACCTCGTTAAAATTGCAGGAAGTGAGCTTGCAGGAGCGGACAGCCTTGAGGTTTCAAGGCTTCTCCACTCTATCGGTGATATAGAGAGAATTTCCGACCACTCGGTTAACATAATGCGCGCGGCACAGGAAATCGCCGAAAAGGAAATTGCCTTTTCCCCGTTTGCTCAAAAAGAGCTTAAAGTTATTACCGCCGCAGTAACCGAGGTTCTCAATATAACCGCTGATTCTCTCATAAACGAAAACTATGAGCAGGTTAAAAATGTAGAGCCTCTTGTAAAAGTTATTGCAAAGCTCAAGCGCAAGATAAAGGCAAATCATATCCAGAGATTAAGAGAGGGCGGATGCACGGTAGAGCTTGGATTTATTCTCTCTGACGTGCTTACAATCTATGAGAGAGTCGCCGCTCACTGCTCCAACATCGCTCTTTGCCTTATAGAGCCTGAAAACGAGCTGCTCGAATCTCACGACTATGTAAATCACATCAAGCACGACGAGGACAGCGACTTCTCCGAGCAGTATAAAACCTATAAAGAAAAATATTCTCTGCTTTAAAAATCAAGACCGCACAGTATAGGACTGTGCGGTCTTTTTAATTTCTCTTTTCCAAAAACTCTTTTATTTTCCTGAAAGCAATATCGCTTATATCATGCTCTATCTTACAGCTGTCCTCGTATGCCGTTTCTTCATCAACGCCTATTGCAATTAAAGCTCTTGCAATAATATGGTGCCTCTCATACATCTCCTCAGCTATCTTTTTTCCCTTATCGGTAAGGGTTATCTCGCCCCCCTCATCAACGGCAATATATCCTTCTTCGCGGAAATGCTTCATCGCAAAAGACACGCTCGGCTTTGATACCCCGAGTTTGTTTGCAACATCTATGCTTCGGCAACCGCCTTTTTCTTTGTTTATCATCAGTATTGCCTCAAGATAATTTTCGGCAGATTCTTTTATTCTCATAACTTTTCTCCGTTACTTTGATTATCGGTTCTTTGCTTAAAATATATCATAATGAATCAAGATTGTCAAACGTATTGCAAAGGCGCTTGCAACGGCAGGAGCAAAACCCTGCCCTACAAAATAATAAATTTTAAAAATCAAAAATTTTTACTTTGCCGCCCCGCCCTCTTCGTTTTATTTGAAAAATAGGAATCCCTCCGTCATTTTCTTGCGAAAATGCCACCTCCCTTTAGGCAAGGGAGGCTAAAATCAAAAATTTTTTCATTGCCGTGGGGCTTGGCCACGGTATGGGCATAGGGCAATAAATTCAAAAAAATTTTTGATTTTTATAATTACAAAAATTATAGGTAGGTGACATTGGATAAATAAAATTTTTGATTTAATAAAACCCTATAAATTATTCCTTGATTATCCGTTTGATATGTGTTAAAATATCATTTATATGGAGGATTTTTATTATGTTTGATTATATTTCAGGTCGGCTTGTGCAGAAAACCGACTCTTATGCCGTTGTCGAATCGGGCGGAATCGGTTATCGCATATATTCCACGCTCGCGTCACTTAGCAGCATCGGCGAGGTTGGCGACACAGTCAGACTCTATACCTATCTCAATATAAAAACTGCCTCTGACATCTTTTCTCTCTATGGCTTTGCCACAGTTGAAGAACGTAAAACATTCGAGATGATTTTGGGCGTATCGGGCGTTGGTGCAAAGACCGCGGCGGCTCTTCTTTCCAATATTTCCGCATCAAAATTTGCCCTTTGCGTTATAACAAACGACGCAAAATATCTCGCCTCGCACACCCCGGGACTTGGGCCTAAAGGGGCACAGAGGATAATCCTTGAACTTAAAGACAAGTTCAAGGATGTTGAGCTTGAAAATGCCTCGGCAGAGGAACTTTTCGCCGATAGCCCCACCGATAAAAACGAAGCGGTTTCCGCGCTCACTGTTCTGGGTTACTCAAAATCAGAAGCAGAGAGGGCACTTTCAGGCGCAAGCGGTTCTCTGGAAGAGCAAATAAAGTATGCACTCTCTAAGCTTATTTAAATAAAAAGGGATTATTGTTATGGAATTTGATAACGAAAGCAGAATTGTTACCACCTATGAAATGAATGGTGACAACGAAATTGAATATAGTCTGCGGCCACGGCATCTTGACGAATATATCGGACAGGAAAAGGCAAAAGATAACCTTAAAATCTATATCGAGGCAGCAAAGAAAAGGGGCGACTCCCTTGACCACGTTTTGCTCTACGGCCCTCCCGGTCTTGGAAAGACTACGCTTGCGGGCATTATCGCAAACGAAATGGGTGTCAATATCCGTATAACCTCGGGTCCCGCAATCGAAAAGCCGGGCGACCTTGCGGCTCTTCTTACCAATTTAAGCGAGGGGGATATTCTTTTTGTTGACGAAATCCATCGCTTAAGCCGAAGTGTAGAGGAAATCCTCTATCCCGCAATGGAGGATTATGCACTTGATATCATAATCGGCAAAGGTCCTTCGGCTCGCTCTATCCGCCTTGACCTGCCGCATTTTACCCTGATTGGTGCAACCACAAAGGCGGGTGCTCTTACAGCTCCCCTGCGCGACCGTTTCGGCGTGATACTCCGCCTTGAGATGTACTCAAAAGAGGAGCTTTCGGAAATCGTAAAAAGAAGTGCTGATATTTTAAATATCGACATAGACAGCGGGGGCGCGGCGGAAATTGCTTTGCGTTCACGCGGTACGCCGAGAATTGCGAACCGCCTTTTAAAGCGAGTTCGTGACTTTGCAGAGATAAAGGCAGACGGGAAAATAACTCACGAGGTTGCCGATGACGCCCTTTGCAAGATGGAGGTTGACGCTCTCGGTCTTGACGCTATTGACAAGCGAATGCTTATGACCGTAATCCGCCTTTATGACGGAGGACCGGTCGGGCTCGACACACTTGCCGCAACAATCGGCGAGGAAAGCGATACAATCGAAGATGTTTATGAACCTTATCTTATGCAGATAGGCTTTCTCAGCCGAACACCAAGAGGACGTGTTGTAACGCCTCTTGCCTATAAGCATTTCGGCATCGAATATAAAACTAATGAATAGAGGAATTTATTATGTGCAATAAAGAAAAATTTTATATAACAACCGCAATCGCATACACTTCACGCAAACCCCATATAGGAAACACCTATGAGATTATTTTAACCGATGCGATTGCAAGATTTAAAAGATACACAGGCCACGATGTTTTCTTCCTCACAGGGACAGATGAGCACGGTCAGAAAATCCAGGAGATAGCAGAAGCATCAGGCGTTTCACCAAAGGCATACGTTGATGAAATCGCAGGACAGATAAAGGATATAGCAGATATGCTCAATATCAGCTATGATAAATTTATCAGAACCACAGACGATTATCACGAAAGTGCAGTTTCGGCTATTTTCAAAAAGCTCTACGACCAGGGCGACATCTATAAATCCGAGTACGAGGGTCTTTATTGTACCCCCTGCGAATCTTTCTGGACAGAGACACAGCTTGTAGACGGAAAGTGCCCCGACTGCGGAAGAGAGGTAAAGCGAACAAAGGAAGAGGCGTATTTCTTTAAAATGAGCAAATATGCCGACAAGCTTATGAAATACATCGAGAAAAACCCCGATTTCATTCAACCCGAATCACGCAAAAAGGAAATGGTAAATAATTTCTTAAAGCCGGGCCTTCAGGATTTATGCGTTTCAAGAACAAGCTTTACATGGGGCATCCCCGTTGAGTTTGACCCCAAGCACGTTATCTATGTATGGATTGACGCTCTGTCAAACTACATCACCGCACTTGGCTACTCTCCCGACAAAAAGGGTGAGCTTTACGAAAAGTACTGGCCCGCTGACGTCCATATTATCGGCAAGGATATATTGAGATTTCACACTATTTACTGGCCGATTATGCTTATGGCTCTTGGCGAGCCTCTCCCCAAGCAGGTGTTCGGTCACCCGTGGATGCTCTTCGGTGAAGAAAAGATGTCAAAGTCGAGAGGCAACGTAATCTATGCCGAGGACTTGGTAAAGCATTTCGGCGTTGACGCAGTAAGATATTATTCTCTCCACGAGATGCCGTTTGCACAGGACGGAAATATAACCTATGATGTGTTTATCCAAAGATTTAATTCTGACCTTGCAAACACTCTCGGAAACCTTGTAAACCGTACCGTTTCCATGGTTAACAAATATTTTGACGGGGAAATCCCCGCTCCCTCAAAAGCTACCGATTTTGACGCATCCCTGGCAGAAACTTGCGTAGAATACGCAAAAAAGACAAAGGAATGTATGGATAAGCTCAAGGTTGCAGATGCGATGGACTGCATCTGGACAATTGTTAACCGCTCCAACAAATACATTGACGAGACTATGCCCTGGGTTCTTGCAAAAGACGAAGAGGGCAGAGAAACTCTCAAAACCGTTATGTATAACCTCATCGAAGCTATTCGTTTTATCACCTCTCTGCTCGGCTCGTTTATGCCTGACACATCGGTTGCAATCTCAAAGCAGACAGGCGCGGATGAGCTCGGTTGGGAGAGCCTCTCTTCGTTTGGAAAGACAAAGGCAGGAGTAAAAGTCGGCACGCCCGAACCGCTGTTTGCCCGTCTTGATGTCGAAGCAAAGCTTGCAGAGCTCGAGGCAGAGTTTGGTGTCCCCGAGGAAGACAAAATAGAAATCGAGCCGTTTGCAGATGACGTGAGCTTCGAGGATTTTGAAAAGCTCGATATCAGAGTCGGAAAAGTTGTCGTATGCGAAAATGTTCCCAAATCATCAAAGCTTCTTCGTTTTGAGCTTGAGGTTGGAAGCGAGCGCAGACAAATTCTGTCAGGTATCGCAAAATATTACAAGCCCGAGGATTTAATCGGCAAAAATGTTCTCTTCATTGCGAACTTCCCGCCGAGAAAAATGATGGGTCTTGAATCAAACGGAATGATTCTCTCGGCAGAGCACGACGGCAACCTCGTCGTTACAAGCGTTCTTTCCGATATTCAAAGCGGCGCAAAAATTGTATAGTTTTTCCACCTGCATAGCAATATGCAGGTGTTTTTTTGTTCCCGCAGTATCGCACCGCATTGCAGGGGACGCATTTATGCGTCCCGCAACAGAATGTGCTTTGACAAAAAAATCAAAAAATTTACTTTGCCGTGGGGCGTAGCCACGATGTGGGCTGGGCAATTATTCAATAATTTTTTGATTTTTCTTTTGGCATTTTTTACATCTTTGTTAAATTGCACCCCATAGCCTTGACACAGGACTCGATTTACTTTATACTTAAATATATATAATCATTTTTTGGAAGGAATGAAATCTTTGGCTGAGAACAAGAAATTAGTAGAAGAAATAACACCTATGGGTGAGGACTTTGCCCGCTGGTATACCGATATAATCAAAAAGGCGCAGCTCTGCGATTATTCAGGGGTTCGCGGTTGTATGGTTATCCAACCTTACGGCTATGCTATATGGGAAAACATTCAGAAAAACCTTGACGCACGCTTTAAGGCAACAGGGGTAGAGAATGTTTCAATGCCTATGTTCATCCCCGAGAGTCTTCTCCAGAGAGAGAAGGACCATGTTGAAGGCTTTGCTCCCGAGGTTGCATGGGTTACTCACGGCGGCAGCGAAAAGCTTCAGGAAAGACTCTGCGTTCGCCCCACATCCGAAACCCTCTTCTGTGAGCATTATGCGGGGGTAATCCGCTCTTACAGAGATTTGCCCAAGCTCTATAATCAATGGTGCAGTGTTGTCCGCTGGGAAAAAACCACAAGACCTTTCCTTCGCAGTATGGAATTTTTATGGCAGGAAGGTCACACCGCACACGCAACCGCAGAAGAAGCACAGGAGCGCACAATACAGATGCTCAATGTTTACGCCGATTTCTGCGAGCAGGAGCTTGCAATCCCCGTAATCAAGGGCCGTAAAACCGACAAGGAAAAGTTTGCGGGCGCAAACGAAACCTATACGATAGAGAGCCTTATGCACGACGGCAAAGCGCTCCAGTCTGGAACAAGCCACAACTTCGGCGACGGCTTTGCAAAGGCTTTTGAAATTCAGTACTTAAACAACAATAACGAACTGGCGTATGTTCATCAGACCTCATGGGGTATGTCTACCCGTATCATTGGTGCTATAATTATGGTTCACGGCGATGATGCAGGTCTTAAGCTTCCGCCGAGAATTGCGCCTATTCAGGCAGTAATTGTGCCTATCGCACAACATAAAGAGGGTGTTCTTGACGCGGCAGGCGCACTCCGCGACAGACTCGCAGAGAACTTCCGCATAAAGCTCGACGACAGCGACAAGTCGCCCGGTTGGAAGTTTAGTGAATACGAAATGAGAGGGGTTCCTGTTCGTATTGAGCTCGGTCCCAAGGACATAGAAAATAATCAGGCAGTTTTAGTCAGCCGTGTTGACAGAAGCAAGACCTTTGTATCTCTCGACAATATAGAGGAAGAACTCAATGCCGCTCTTGCTAAAATTCAGCAGCAGATGTACGATGCCGCACTCGAAAACAGAGAAAGCAAGACAAGCTCTGCAAAGACTTACGAAGAATTCTGTTCTATTGTCGAGGAAAAGGGCGGTTTCGTAAAGGCGATGTGGTGCGGCGATGAAGCTTGCGAGCTTAAAATCAAAGACGATACCTCCGCAACTTCAAGATGTATCCCGTTCGAGCAGGAGCACATCGCAGACACTTGTGTTTGTTGTGGCAAGCCTGCAGATAAAATGGTATACTGGGGCAAGGCATACTAATTAAATTCAAATCCAGAGCAAAGGAAGTGAGTAGATAATGTGGTGGCAGAATTTTCTCCATTCGGCTTTAAATCAAATAGCCCTGCTTAGAATTTCTGACTTTATAGATATTGCACTTGTATCATATCTTGTTTATAAAGCGCTTAAATTCATAAGAGATACGAGAACCATTCAGCTTTTGAAGGGTGTTATTATCGTTGTTGCCATCACCCAGATAAGCTACTTTGCAAATCTTAATACTATGTATTATATCTTAAGCAACTTCCTGCAGCTTGGTGTTGTTGCTCTTATAATTGTCTTTCAGCCCGAGCTTCGCCGTGCTCTTGAACACACGGGCAGAACTGCTGCGAGCAAGTGGTTTCAAAACCATAGCCATGAATCAAACGCCGAGGACCAACAGGTCATCCGCGAGGTTTCGCGTGCGGCGATTTCTATGTCAAACTCGCGCACGGGCGCTTTGATAGTAATTGAAAATAAAGATAATACCGATGCCCTTGTAAGTTCGGGGGTTAAAATTTCGGCATCTGTTTCGGGCGAGCTTCTTGAAAATATTTTTGTTCCCGACACGCCTCTTCACGATGGTGCCGTTATAATCAGAAATCACAAAGCAGAGCTTGCAAGCTGTGTTCTTCCGCTTTCCAAAAACCCGAACATAAAAACTTCGCACGGGACAAGACATCGTGCGGCCATCGGCATATCAGAAGAATCTGACGCGGTTGCCGTTGTTGTTTCAGAAGAAACAGGCAGAATTTCTGTTGCATACCGCGGCACTCTTACCTCGGGTTATACCGAGGATACCCTGAGGGCAAAGCTTGTTGAAATCCTCAGCGGTGACAGCGACGAACAAAACGACAGCAAATCCAAGTTCCGTCTTCCCACTCTCCCGAAAAGGAGGCGAGGCTGATGAAAAAACTTCTTGTTTCCGATAACTCTCTCAAAATATGGTCGGTTGTTATTGCTATCTTTATCTGGATTTATATTGCAATCATTATGGACCCCGCGATTGAGGTTTCTGTCAGGGATATTCCGATACAGTTTGTAGGTCAGCAGTCTCTCGAGACCCGAAACCTCGCCGTTATAAGCGAATCTGCTACGTCTGTTTCGATAAAGATAAAGGGCAGCCGTAAAAAAATGGGCAACAACGATATGAAGACGATTATTGCCCGCGCTGATGTTTCGGCACTTCAAAGGGGACAAAGCTCTGTCCCCGTCGAGATAGTTATTCCTTTTGAAAATCAGGGAATAACCCACCAGAGCCATTATACTGTTGATGTAAAAACGGAGCCTATATCAGAAAAAACTCTCGACGTCAAAATCAGCACCACAGGCTCACTCGCGTCGAGCTATATGTTCGGCGATATAAAAGCCACTCCCGCAAAGGTTACTGTCCGCGGCGCTTCTTCCGCAGTGGATAAGATTGCTTCGGCAGGGGCAGAACTCGACCTCGGCGGTGCCGATGTCGATATTGATACAGAGCTGCCGATAATTTTCTACAACGAAAACGGCAAAGTAATTCCCTCCCTTGATGCTATTTTAAAGCGCGTTACCGCCTTTCCTGATAAGGTCGAGGTTCATTGTCCCGTTGTTAAAATACGCGAGATAAAGCCGTCTGCAAATTTTGGACGCCAGTCGCTCCCCGATGACTTTTCTTACGAAATTAACCCGTCTGTTCTCTACATTTACAGCGAGAATCCGGGCAGTATCAACGTAGACAAAATTATGACAGAGGAAATCTCAATAGACAAACTTCTTGAAAATGAAAAGGTTAAGGCTCGTCTTGTAATTCCTGAAAACATTAAAATCCTTTATGATATTTCAGAGGTTGAAATTTCTGTAAAAGACTGATAGTCGGGTGACTCTATATGAAAATCCTTATAAACAACATAAAGATGCCTCTTGGGCATAATATAGACGATGTATTCGCGGCCGCACGTAATATCGTGCGGTCCGGTTTCGTTTCTGCACAGAATTTTTCTATATACAAACAATCGCTCGACGCAAGGCGCAAGAATAATATTCACTATGTTTATTCGGTGGTTGCCGATGCAGATAAACTGCCCGACGTCAAGGATGTAACCGCCCTTTGCGAAGACAGCCGTCTTTGTGTGCTGAAAATATCGCTCCCCTCCCGCCCGGTTGTTGTGGGAATGGGGCCCTGCGGTCTTTTTGCGGCATATATACTCGCCTTATCGGGCAACCCGCCCCTTATAATAGAAAGAGGCGAGGATGTCGACGCCCGCTCCGAAAGTGTGCGCAAATTCTGGGAAACAGGCGTTCTTAACCCGAACTCCAACGTACAATTCGGCGAAGGGGGCGCAGGTACATTTTCAGACGGCAAGCTCACAACCAGAATAAGCGACAGGCGTCAGCGCTTTGTTCTCGAAACTTTTGTAAAGTTCGGCGCTCCCGCCGATATTCTATATAAGGCAAAGCCTCATATCGGGACAGACCTTTTACGAGAGGTTATCAAAAATATGCGAAATGAGCTCATTCGCCTTGGCGCAGAAGTTAAATTCCGCTCCTGCGTGACAGATTTTAAAATTAAAAACGGGGCTCTTTGTGCAATAGAAATTAATAATAATGAATTCATAGAATGCAAAGGCGCAATCCTTGCTATCGGTCACAGTAGCCGCGACACCTACTCTGCCCTCGATTTCTGCGGAATAGAGCTTGAGCCAAAGGCTTTTGCAATCGGTGCAAGAATTGAACATTCGCAAAAATTTATAGACAGACTCCAGTACGGCGCCATAACAGGTCTTCCCCCCGCGGATTACAGAGTTGCCTATAACGGCAAAGACCGAAGCTGTTACTCTTTCTGTATGTGCCCGGGCGGAACTGTTGTTAATGCCTCCAGCGAAGAGGGACACCTCGCAGTAAACGGAATGAGCTATCACAAACGAGATGGCGAAAATGCCAACAGCGCCCTTGTTGTCACGGTAACTCCTGCGGATTTTCCGCATTCTCGGCTTGGCGGCATCGAGTTCCAGCGCAAATACGAAAAGCTCGCCTTTGAGCTTGGCGGCGGCAAGGCTCCCGTTCAGGCGGTGTCAGATTTTATGAAAAATACCCCATCGGTTCAAGTCGGAAACGTCTCCCCCAGTGTTAAGGGCGGATATGTCCTATCCAGCCTTGACCGCTGTCTTCCCTCCTATGTAACGCAAACTCTTCGCGAGGGACTTGTTGATTTCGAACGCAAACTGCCAGGTTTCGCATCGGGAGGCGCGGTTCTTACGGGAATAGAAACAAGAACATCCGCACCCGTTCGGATTTTGCGTGACTCTAATCTTCAAAGCACGTCGGCAAAAGGGCTCTTCCCCTCGGGCGAGGGTGCGGGCTTTGCGGGCGGAATTGTAAGTGCCGCAGTTGACGGCATACGCTCGGCTCTTGCTATGATAGAGGAATAATATAAAAGTTGAACTTTTGCCGAAAATGTGATAGAATGAGTTTGCAGAACAAATTCAACGA
Organism: uncultured Clostridia bacterium; assembly: GCA_937911665.1. Taxonomy (GTDB): domain Bacteria; phylum Bacillota; class Clostridia; order Monoglobales; family Monoglobaceae; genus UMGS1820. The sequence continues at coordinate 22,269 of CALDQB010000001.1, forward strand.
ATTGCCTTATGTCAATTCATTAAAAATGTGTGGTCTCTAAAATGTTCACCGATTATACAATAAGTTGACAAGCCTATTTGTGTTTTTTACAGTAATATCTTCGGCAGACTATAAAATTAAAAAGGTGGTGGCATAATGGAGAGCATAAAATTATCTTTTGAGGCGGTTACTCCGATATTTATTCTTATGATGTTGGGGTATTTAATTAAGAAAATAAAATTTGCAGACAAGAAAAGTATTGATGTGATAAATAGGTTGATTTTTAAGATTTTTCTTCCTGTGCTATTGTTTTATAATATGTATAGTACACAAACATCTGATATTTTTAATGTTAAGTTGATTGTTTTTACTGTGGTTGGAATTCTTTTTGTTTTTATTTTAGGGTATTTAGCCGTTATATATTTAACTAATGATAATAAAAAGCGTGGTGTAATGTTACAAGGTTTCTTTCGTGCTAATTTTGCAATTCTCGGTATTCCTCTTGTAAATTATATCTGTGGAAATGAAACAAGCGGACTTGCATCTTTAATGGTTGCTGTTGTAATTCCTGTGTTCAATATTCTTGCTGTAATAGCGCTTGAGAGATTCAGGGAAGGGAACAGTAAACTTGATATATTAAAACTTTTAAAGGGCGTAGTTACAAATCCGCTAATTATAGGTTGCATTATTGGACTCATAGTATTTGTTTTAGATATAAAACTCCCGTCTGTAATAGAAAAGTCTGTAAAAGATGTTGCTTCAATGGCTACACCTTTGTCAATAATTTCATTAGGGGCTGTGTTTGAGTTTTCGGATATAAAAGGATATTTCAAAGAAAATATTATAGTTGTAGCGGCCAAACTTTTTATTGTTCCGCTTATTATAATTCCTATTGCAGTATGGTTTGGATTCTCGGGTGAGGCACTTGCATGCTTGATGGTAATATTTGCATCGCCTGTTGCGGTCTCGTCTTTTGCTATGGCACAGCAAATGGATGGCGATGAAACTCTTGCGGTTCAGGTGATTGCAACATCCTCGGCGTTTTGTCTTGTCACATTGTTTTTGTGGATTTTTGCATTGAGCTTTCTGGGATTATTTTAACTATGAAGAAACATAAAAGATAAAGGGACTGCTTTTTTGTGTTGCTAAAAGTTTTGCGTTTCAACTTGGAACGAGCGTATAAAGAATGTTGAAATTTGGCGAAAGGAGTATAAAATTATAGAAAAGAGGAAGAAAAAATGAACATGAGATTAAAAGATGGAAAAATAAAGGTTTTAACCTTGAGTTATGACGACGGAGTTGTTCAGGATATCAGATTAATTCAAATTATGAATAAACATGGTCTTAAAGGAACATTTAATATCAATTCCGGCTGCTATTTGCCTGAGGATGCAGTTCGTGAAAAGTTTTACGGCAGAATGAAACTGTCTGAAGCACAGAAGCTGTATATTAATTCTGGACACGAGGTTGCCGTTCATGCATTGACACATCCTTTTTTAGAGAAATTGGATACTGCCGAAATTATATATGAAATAACCGAAGACAGAAGATCAATAGAAACTTATTACGGCACGATAACAAGAGGTATGGCATATCCTTTTGGTACATATTGCGACAAAGTTGTGGATATTCTTGAAAGATGTCATATCGCATATGCAAGAACAACTAAATCTACACACGGGTTTGCTTTTCCCGAAAACTGGCTGACTCTTCATCCCACTTGTCATCATAATGACGAAAGGCTTGATGAACTAATAAAAAGATTTGTTGAAACAACTAACAAGTATAACAATCCTGAAATGTTTTATTTATGGGGACACAGTTACGAATTTGACAATAACGACAATTGGGATGTTATTGAAAGATTTGCCGAATATGCCGGCGGTCATGACCATATTTGGTATGCCACCAATATTGAAATCTATGATTATGTTAAGGCTTATGAAAGATTGCAGACAAGCTATGATAAAAAAATAGTACATAACCCCACAAATATTGATGTTTGGTTTGCTGTTAAAGGTGAGGTGTATTGCGTAAAAGCAGGAGAAACCTTAAATATAAAAGCATAAGTGAGATATTCTGTTGTGTTTTTAACTTATATCAATATCAAAATTTAATTAAATAGTTTGCCGATAATAAATATTTACATATCGGGCAGGAAAATCTAACATCCCTGCGGGTTCTAAGAAAAAATGTTAAAGGAAAAACAGTTGAAAGAATATGGAAAAAGTTAGTAGGTCCTAATATGAGCTTACGAACATCAAGATTCTCGGGTACCCAACAGAAATCTGTGATTTCGTGTTGGGTGATGGTTCTTATTATTCACTGTTCTCCTAACTTTACATGAACTACGCTAGAAAAGACTGTCATCCAGATTATACAGTCTTTGTAAAGTTTGATATACAAGGGACAAAAAGCCTTCCCCTTGAGGGGAAGGTGGGTTGCGAAGCAACTCGGATGAGGTGGAAATGAATAACGATTGCTTTCGCAATCTACACCTCACCACCGCCTGCGGCGGAGCCTCTCCTCAAGGAGAAGCCTTTGATAAAGTCATGAAGAGGTGATTGTAATTAAAGCTATTATACAAAAGACTCTTATTTCCATGGGCGAAGAGGCTTATAGAGAATTCAGTTCTAAACTTATGCCAACAGTTGAAAAGAGTAAAGTCATAGGGATACGCACTCCGATCTTAAGAAAGTATGCAAAAGGTTTGGAAAACTATGAAGACTTTTTAAGCGACCTTCCTCATAAATATTTTGAAGAAAACAATCTTCACGCTTTCCTGATTGAAAGGGAGCGGGATTTTGACAGATGTATAGAATTGATTGAATCTTTTTTACCGTATATAGACAATTGGGCAACATGTGACAGTATGAAACCCAAGGTTTTGAAAAAAGAACCTGAAAAACTACTAAAATATATAAATAAATGGATTAAGTCAAAAGATATTTATGCAGTAAGATATGGAATAAATTTGTTGATGAGTTTTTATCTGGATGAAAATTTTGATGAAGACTATCTTATGATTGTTGCAAATGTCAGGTCAAATGAATACTACATCAATATGATGCGAGCGTGGTACTTTGCAACTGCACTTGCAAAACGGTATAAAGAGACCTTGACCTATATAGAAAACAATCGGCTTGATACATGGACACATAATAAAACAATACAAAAGGCAATTGAAAGCCTTAGAATTTCAAGAGAGCAAAAAGAGTATTTAAGAACGCTAAAAAAGGCAAATTAAATTTTTTTGTCCCTAACTTGACAAAATCATATAATGGGTGTCGAAAAAAGTCGAAATCAAAAAAGCCTCCCTTGCCTAAAGGGAGGGGGACCGCCGAAGGTGG
>CALDQB010000002.1 GCA_937911665.1 uncultured Clostridia bacterium
GGGGCTTGGCCGCGGTATGGGCACAGGGCAATTATTCAAGAATTTTTTTGATTTTTATATTTACAAAAATATAGGCAGATGGCATTGGTTTAATAAAATTTTTGATTTTTTATAAAACCAATTCCCTCACACATATCTGTCGATATCATCAAGCGTTATCCCTCGGTGGAGGGAGATATTTATTCCGTTAGCAATAACGGACGAAACATCGTCAATTATACTGTCTACATCCTTTGGCGCAACTATCATATTCCCGAACTCGCCGTCGATTGCCTCGCGTAATTTTTCAAAATTATCCGCATCATCATAATTTGAATTCTCGCCAAAGGCGGCTTGAATTCCCGCCGCAGCAATAGTGGCGGCATCAACAACAGTCGGCACACCGATTGCAATTACGGGCACACCGAGCGTTTCGCCGTTTATAGTCTTTCGTTTATTGCCGACCCCTGCCCCGGGGGTTATCCCCGTATCAGTTATCTGTATCGTTGTGTTTATTCTCTCAACCCGACCGGAGCATAATGCATCAATTACAATAACCATTTTAGGATTTATCTTTTCTGTTAGGGCATAAACAATTTCTTCGGTTTCCATTCCCGTTGTACCGAGGACCCCTGGCGCGATTGCGCAGACAGGGCGGATACCCTCGTCAATTTCCTCGGGAACATATTTGCGAAGATGCCTTGTAATCATAAGGGAGGCGATGACCTTCGGGCCGAGAGCATCTGCAGTTATGTTTCTGTTGCCGAGTCCTACAACAAGCACAGTGTCGTCTTCCCCTGTGAGTTTGCCGTAGAGAATGGATTCAAGCTCCTTTGCACAGCGCTTGCACATCTGTTCATAAATTTTCTGCTCGCCGTAAAACCTTGCGGGCATCTCAATGGTTGTATAGCTGCCAATAGGTTTGCCAAGCTCCCTTGAACCGTCCTCGGTATCAACCCGAACCCTTGTCACTCGTATATATCCGTCATCTTCAGATATATCAACACTTACACCTTTGACCGAAAAATCGTCCGCGTTTGCCGCGGCGAGCATTTCGTGTGCCTCGATTGCCAAGTCGCATCTTGGGGTGTTTTTCATATAAATCATTCCTTCCGTTTATGATTATTCTTTGATTTTCCGCAAAAATTATGTAAATTCCCTTAATTATTTGAAAAAACAGATGTTTTTTTCAAAATCCCCTTGTCAAAAGGGCGGTTTTTGGGTAAAATATAAATAGTGAAACGATTGGAGAAGTATTATGAATCGTTATATAGAGGAATATTTAAATTATCTCGAAAATATCAAAATGGTTTCGGCAAACACACTTGCGTCTTACAAGCGTGATATAAAGGGCTACTTTGAGTATATCGAAAGCAGTGCTGTCGGCACGGTAGAGGGTGCAAACTCCACGATTATCCTTAATTATCTTTTGAGCATACAAAAGAACGGCAAATCCGCATCCACTGCATCGCGCACGCTTGCGTCGATACGTTCGCTTTATCGGTACCTGACTCAAAAAGGCTACATAAGTGCAGACCCGACCTATGATTTGCACGGATTTAAAGCGGACCGACGCCCGCCCCGCGCCCTTACTGATGAGCAGGTTCAGGCTCTTCTTGATGCACCCGTCTTGAAAAATATTAAAGGCTATCGCGACAAGGCTATTCTTGAGCTTATGTATGCCACGGGAATGAGGGCGTCTGACGTTATTGGAATTCGCATAAAGGATGTAAACTTAAAGGTTGGTTACATATATTGTATGGGTGGCGACGGCAAGAAATATATTGTTCCCATATACGCCTTTGCGCGCGAATGTCTGCAACAGTATATGGACAAACGCAGGGAGATAGCAAATTCCTCGAATACAGATTTTTTGTTTTTAAATTTAAACGGCTCACCCCTGTCCCGTCAGGGATTGTGGAAGATAATCAAGGGTTATCAGAAAAAGCTCGGCATCAGTGTCGAGATAACCCCGCATAGCTTAAGACACTCTTTTGCTATACACCTTCTGGAAAACGGAGCCGACCTCAAATCCGTTCAGGAGCTTTTGGGACACAAGGATATTTCGTCTACCCGAATTTACGAGCAGACGGTAAAAAATAAGCTCTCAGAGGTATATGAAAAATCTCACCCGAGAGCAAGGTATGGAAAACAGAAAATTAATTAATGCATTGTAGGGGATGATACCTACATCATCCCGCAAGATATTTCAACAGAATACAACGAAAGGATGATTTACCAATGAAAGTACTTATAGTAGGAAGCGGCGGAAGAGAACATACTATCGCATGGAAGCTTAGCCAGAGCGATAAGGTAACAAAAATATATTGTGCACCTGGAAATGGCGGAATTTCTGCCATTGCAGAGTGTGTGCCGATTAAGGTTATGGAATTTGACAAGCTTGTAACCTTTGCAAAGGAAAACCAAATCGATATGACAGTTGTGGCGCCCGACGACCCCCTTGCAGGCGGTGCGGTTGACACATTCGAGGCGGCAGGTCTTCGTGCATTCGGACCTAACAAAGCGGCGGCAATCATTGAGGGAAGCAAGGCTTTCTCAAAGAATTTGATGAAGAAGTACAACATTCCCACCGCAGCTTATGAGGTTTTTGAAAATAGCAGCGATGCTATTGAATATATCAAAGCACAGGGGAAATTCCCCGTTGTTGTAAAGGCAGACGGACTTGCTCTCGGCAAGGGTGTTATAATTGCCGAGGATTTTGATACAGCCAAGACGGCAGTATGCGAAATAATGGACGACAAGGTTTTCGGCGAAGCGGGAGGAAAGGTTGTTATTGAGGAGTTCCTCACAGGCCCCGAGGTTTCGGTTCTTGCATTCACAGACGGCAAAACCTTAAAGCCGATGGTTTCTGCTCAGGACCACAAGAGAGCATATGATAATGACAAGGGTCTCAACACGGGCGGAATGGGCACATTCTCACCCAGCAGAATTTATACAGAGGAGCTTGCCGCAGAATGTATGGAAAAGATTTTCATTCCTACTATGGAGGCTATGAATAAAGAAAATCGCAAGTTTAAGGGTGTATTATACTTTGGACTTATGAAGACACCCGACGGGGTTAAGGTTATAGAATATAACTGCCGTTTCGGTGACCCCGAAACACAGGTTGTTCTGCCCCGACTCAAGAGCGACCTTTATGAGATATTCGATGCAATAATTGACGAGCGTCTCGATGAGGTCGAGATTGAATGGGATAACGGCGCGGCAGTTTGCGTTGTTCTCGCATCGGGCGGATATCCACAGAAGTATCAGACGGGCTATGAAATAGACGGAATAGCGCAGGCAGAGAGCCTCGGCGCAACAGTATTCCATGCGGGAACAAAGGCAGAAGATGGTAAAATCCTTACCGCAGGCGGACGTGTTCTTGGTGTTACTGCAACGGGTGATGACCTTGATACTGCGATTAAAAACGCATATCATTGCCTGACACCGATTAAATTTAAGGATATGCACTACCGTACCGATATTGGTATAAAGAAACAGTAATAATAAAAAGCGTTGCTACGGCGACGCTTTTTTTGTGCAAACAAAGGGAGCAACGATACGAAAACAATGGCACTTTATGACACCTTTTTATCATTTATTATTTGCCTATGATAAGGAGGTGTAATATGAACTACCTAAAAGAAGTTATAGCGTTCAGCGAGAGAGCGGCGATGGAGGGGCTGTCGTCGGGACAGATTGCGCTCTGGCATGCCCTTATGACGATAAATAATAAATGCGGATTTGCAGAATGGTTTACGGCGACGAGTAAGGGGATTGAATACTATTCAGGTTTGTCGCGCTCAGGAGTCTATAAAAATAGAGAAGTTTTGAAAAAGCTCGGGATTATTGATTACAAATTCAACGGAATGGATGCAACGGAATATAAAATGATACCCCTGTCACTTTTTGATAATAAAAGTAATCAAGGAAGTAATCAAAGGAGTAATCAAGATAGTAATCAAGGAAGTAATCAAGATAGTAATACATTATATAAACAAAACAAAAGAAAATAAAATATATTATAATAAGCCGAATAAAAATAAGTTTATAAATTACGTAGACACAAACGTAACCGATTATGCGGCACTCGAAGAGCAAATCCTTGAGAGTCTCTCAAAATACGAACCATAAAGTTATTGCTTGTCATAATATTAAAATTCCCCTCATAGAATATAGCAAAGTATGTAGGCAAACAGAGATGGAGGAATTAAAATGACTCAGTATAATGTGTATCAGGACATAGCAGAGCGTACACAGGGTGACGTTTATATCGGGGTTGTCGGTCCTGTGCGCACAGGTAAATCTACATTTATTAAAAAGTTTATGGAACTTCTTGTTCTGCCCGAAATTGAGAATGATTACAAGAGGGTAAGGGCTACCGATGAGCTTCCGCAGAGTGCGGCGGGGCGGACAATAATGACAACAGAGCCGAAGTTCATCCCCAACGAAGCGGTAGAGATTTCGGTAGGTGATTCTGCGGCATTCAATATCAGAATGATAGACTGTGTGGGTTATATAGTAAACGGTGCTCTCGGGCATATAGAGGGCGAACTGCCGAGAATGGTGCAAAGTCCGTGGTCAAAAAATCCAATTCCGTTTGAAATAGCGGCAGAGATGGGTACGAAAAAGGTTATAACCGAGCATTCGACAATCGGTATCGTGGTGACAAGCGACGGAAGCATTTGCGAAATCGGGCGTGAGGACTATATCCCCGCAGAAGAGCGTGTTATTGCCGAGCTTAAAGAGATAAACAAGCCGTTTGTGGTCGTTTTAAACTCTGCAGAGCCTGAATCGGAAAAAACAATTTCGCTCAAATGTATGCTCGAAGAGAAGTATGGGGTAAAGGTTATTCCCTTAAATTGTATGCTCCTTTCAAAAGGGGATATAGATAGAATTATGAAGAGTATACTCTATGAATTCCCCGTAAGCTCGGTAAGCTTCTTTATCCCTGAATGGATAAAGGCTCTCGACGACGATAACGAGCTTAAAGTGAATATGGAAAAAGCGGTTCTTGAATCCTTTGGGAATGCGTCAAAGATTGCGGATATTCTTGATTTGCCGAAAGCTCTTATGGAATATGAGTTTATCGAAAAGGTCGACATAAGCTCTATTTTAGCAGGGCAGGGCGCAGTTGATATAAAAATCTGCGAAAAGGAAGATTTGTTCTTTGAAACGATAAAGGAAAGAACGGGCTTTTCGGTTGAGGATAAAGCAAAGCTTTTAGGACTTCTCTCTGAAATGGCTGACATAAAGAAAAAGTATGAAAAGGTAGCGGCGGCAATTGAGCAGGTAAATCAGGTGGGTTACGGCATAGTTACCCCTGATTCGTCCGAGCTTACCCTTGAGGAACCCGAAATCGTAAAGCAGGGAAGCAGATTCGGGGTAAGACTCCGTGCGAGCGCACCGTCAATTCATATGATAAGGGCGGACATAGAAACCGAGGTAAGTCCCATTGTTGGAACAGAGCGGCAGTCGGAGGAGCTTGTGCATTATCTGCTCAGCGGTTTTGAAAATGACCCCAAGCAGTTATGGCAGTCAAACATTTTCGGCAAATCTCTGCACGAGCTTGTAAATGAGGGTCTTAACAACAAGCTTTCGCATATGCCCGACGATGCAAGAATGAAGATAAGAGAGACGCTTGAGAAGATAATAAATGAAGGTAGCGGAGGTCTTATCTGCATAATTTTATAAACAAAAAAGTGTCCCTGGGGACACTTTTTTTATACATCCATAATAATCGGCAGAATCATCGGTCTTCGTTTTGTCTTTGAATAGAGGTAACTGCCGACCTCGTTTTTAATTTTAGTCTTGATAGTGGTCCAGTTTGCAGAGACATCGCCTGTGCACTTTTCCACAACCTCTGCCGCGATAATCCTTATCTCTTCCATAAGGTCTTCAGATTCGCGGACATAAACAAATCCTCTTGATATAATATCGGGGCCTGAAATACATTCGCCGCTTGCCTTGTCAATCGTAAGAACGGCTATAATTATGCCGTCTTCTGCAAGATGCTTTCTGTCACGGAGTACGATATTTCCAACATCGCCGACACCGAGTCCGTCAACCAAAACCTTGCCTGCGGGAACTGTCCCCGTAAACTTGGCACCCTTCTGCGATAGCTCCAAAACCTTGCCGTTATCCGATATGAAAATATTTTTAGAATCAATACCCGTTTGAAGAGCAAGCTCTTTGTGGCGGGATAAATGCCGATATTCTCCGTGAACGGGTATGAAATATTTCGGCTTTGCAAGCGCAAGTATAATCTGTTGCTCCTGCTGACAGGCGTGACCTGAAACGTGCACGTTATCCTCACGCTCGTGCACAACCTCGGCACCCTGCTTTAAAAGCTCATTTACCACGTTGGAAACTGTCTTTTCGTTTCCGGGTATCGGACTTGCCGAGATAATAACCATATCTGTAGGCTCGATATTTATTTTCTTGTGGCTCGAAAAAGCCATTCGTGTAAGAGCGGACATCGACTCGCCCTGACTTCCCGTTGTGATAATAACAAGCTTTTCCTTGGGGTATCTGTCGATTTCGTCAAGGTCAATCAGGGTGTTTTTCGGGATGCTCATATATCCAAGCTCGATTGCAGCATTAACCACGTTTACCATACTTCTGCCTGAAACGGCAACTTTTCTTCCGTATTTGTGGGCAGAGTTTACAATCTGCTGAACTCTGTGCACGTTGGATGCAAAGGTGGCAACAATGATACGCTTATTTGCGCCCTTTTCAAAGAATATGTCAAAGGTTTTGCCGATTGATTGCTCGCTCATAGTAACGCCGGGACGCTCTGCGTTTGTGCTGTCCGACATAAGAGCAAGCACGCCCTCGTGTCCAAGCTCACCGATACGTGTAAGGTCAATCATTTCGCCGTCGATGGGGGTGGGGTCGATTTTAAAATCGCCCGTATGAAGAATAACCCCTGCGGGTGTATGAAGTGCGATTGCCACCGAATCGGCAATAGAGTGGTTGGTGTGAATAAATTCAACTGTGAAATTGCCGAGCTTAATTTTTTCGCCGGCTTCAATGTTAACAAGCTTTGAGGAGCCTAATATTCCGTGCTCTTTCAGCTTATATTTCAGTATCCCGTTTGTAAGTCTTGTGCCGAAAACGGGGATGTTGAATTCCTTTAATACATAAGGAATAGCGCCGATATGGTCCTCATGACCGTGCGTTAATACAATCGCACGCAGCTTATCTGCGATTTTATGCAGATAAGTAATGTCAGGCAGAACGATATCAACACCCGGCATATCGTCATCGGGAAAAGCCATTCCGCAATCGAGAATTATCGCGTCGTTCCCATACTCGAAAACGTTTATGTTTTTTCCGATTTCGTTAAGACCGCCAAGGGGTATCCACTTAATTGTCTCTGTTTTTTTCAAATCATTTCCTCCTATTAAATTTTATGTAGGCAACAGGTTATACACCAAAAGAAGGGGGCAAACCGGTTGCTACCTTGGGTTTTATTAAGTTGTGTCCGCTCGTATATAATACCGATAAATTGCATCGGATTTTGAACAAAGTAAACTATACCATTATTATGCACAATAAAATGGTAAAAAATACATATGAATAAATTTTAGCAGTTTTTAGAAAACAAATTTATACTCGGTTGTTGTGTCATACTTCTCGCCTTTCTTTAAAACAGGTGAGGGGAAGTGTGACTTTGTAATACCATCGGGGAAGACTTGTGTTTCAAGGCACATTCCCTGATGCTGAGCATAAGCAACACCGCCCTTACCGATGGTGGTTCCGTCAAGGTTGTTTCCGCAGTAAATCTGTACGCCGGGGAGGTCAGTGTAGGTTTCCATAGTGATGCCGCTCTTATCGCCTGTGAGAACAGCAACCTTGCGCATACCCATACCCTTAAGGCAGAAATTATGGTCAAAACCGCCAAACATCTTTATCTGCTCTGAATCAGATGCATAAACATCAGCCATTTTTGTGGGAGTGTTTAAATCAAAAACAGTGCCTAATGATGCGAGAATTTCGCCTGTTGGCATACATTCATCATTGTTTGGTGTATGGAAGTCACTGAAGACAGTAAGGGTATGACCGTCCATAGCACCGCTTTCGTGACCGTTCATATTGAAGTATGAGTGATTTGTGAGGTTCATAACAGTGTCTGCGTCACAAACGCCCTCATAATGAATTTTAAGAGAATTTTCTTTTGTTACAGTGTATGTAACCTTAATGTCTGCATTGCCGGGGAAGCCCTCTTCGCCGTCGGGACTTATGAGAGTGAGAATGAGAGCGGGTTCATCTGCGTCAACCATTTCTGCATCCCATACCTTTTTGTCAAAGCCGACATTTCCGCCGTGCAGATTATTTTTGCCGTTATTTGAGGCAAGTGTGTACTTTTTGCCGTTTAACTCAAACTCTGAATTTAAAATTCTGTTTGAATTTCTGCCGATTAAAGCGCCGAAATAAGTATCTGACGGAACGTATTCATCAAGAGTATCGTAACCTAAAACGACATCGGTGCCGTTTACGTAAAGGCTTGTTATAATTCCGCCGAAATCTGTGATTTTAGCAACAACGCCGAGTCCGTTGTCGAGAGTATATAAGCTAACATCTCTGCCGTTTAAACTTCCGTAAAATTCTTTTGTAATCATAGTAATCTCTCCTATATATAAAAATTAAATAAGTGCAAAAATAAGCAGAACGATAATACCAAGAGCAATTCGGTACCAACCAAAAGCCTTAAAGTCGTGACGCTCTACATAGCGGGTAAGGAATTTGACCGCCAGCATCGACACAATGTATGCTACAACCATTCCGATTGCAAGGAGTATCCAGTCGCTTGCGGGAAGAGGAGGCATAATATTGTCAATATACACGTCCTTTAAATATGAACCGATTTTCAAAAAGCTCACCCCGAACATAACGGGGATTGCGAGGAAGAATGAGAATTCTGCCGCAACAGAGCGTGATACCCCAAGCAGAATTGCACCGAGTATTGTCGCGCCCGAGCGTGAAGTACCGGGAACGATAGACAGAACCTGAAACAGTCCGATATAGAGAGCTGTTTTCCAGGACATATCATTCATATCGTTGATTTTAGGCGATTTCTTTCCGTTCTCTGCAAGGATGAAAGCGATTCCGTATATAATGAGCATTGCGCTTACAACAACGGGGGTAGAGAAGGAGTCCATATAATCATTGAACAAAAGTCCCATAACCGCCGCAGGAATACACGCAATAATTACTTTAAACCACATATACCATGTGTTTGCCTTTTCCTCGCGGGATTTGTAAGAGGCAAAGGGGTTAAGTCTGCCGAAATACAAGGTTGCGATTGCCAAAATCGCACCAAGCTGGATTACATAGAGGTAGAGCTGCGATGCTAAAAATCCGTCATTTGTATTCATAAATTCATTAACCAGAATCATATGCCCCGTACTGCTGATGGGGAGCCATTCTGTAATACCTTCTACAATGCCGAGTACGGCTGATTTGAGTGCGCCGACAATGAACATAACTTACCTCCTGATAATACTACTTAATATCATCTATATTATACGGAGTTGCCTGATATACGAAATAATTCAGCCAGTTTGAATAGAGAAGATAAGCGTGTGAGCGCCAAAGCATCAAAGGCTCATTATCGGGATTGCCGTCGGGGAAGTAGTTTTTGGGTATTTCGATATCAAGCCCCTTGTTAACATCCCTTAAATATTCAGTTGCGAGAGTTTCTCTGTCATATTCAGAATGTCCCGTTATAAAGAACTGTCGGTCGCTTTTTGATGCGACAATATAAATTCCCGCCTCGTCGGATTTGGCAAGGATTTCAAGCTCGGGAACCTTAATTATATCATCTTCGTGAATTTCTGTGTGTCTTGAATGGGGAACATAAAATACATCATCAAAACCGCGCATAAGCATTTTATGTTTCTTTTCGGGGACAACATAGTGCGGGAAGATGCCGAACACCTTTTTTTCGGTAGGATATTTTTTAATTCCGTAATGGTAGTAAAGTCCTGCCTGTGCACCCCAACAGATATGGAAGGTAGATGTCACATTGGTCTTTGACCATTCCATAATCTCGCAAAGCTCTTCCCAATAATCAACCTCTTCAAAGTTCATAGTTTCAACGGGAGCACCCGTAATAATGAGCCCGTCAAACTTTCTGTGACGAAAGTCATCAAAGGTGCCATAAAACGTTTCGATATGACTGAGAGAGGTGTTTTTTGAAAGGTGGCTCTTTGTATGCATAAAGCTTATGTCAACCTGAAGAGGCGAGTTGCCAAGCATACGCAGAAGCTGTGTTTCTGTAGCAATTTTTGTAGGCATGAGATTTAAAACGAGTATCTCAAGCGGACGGATATCCTGCGTCATAGCACGGTTTTCCGTCATAACAAAAATATTTTCATTGCCCAGCGTTTCAATAGCAGGCAGATTATCCTGAACTTTAATAGGCACTGTATCACATCCAATAATTCATTATATTCCGTGTAACCGCAGGTGACTGGGGATTCTTGTGCGAATCACCCGTTTGATCGGGAGGGCACGGAGACCCTCCCCTACAATCGTTATCGTAAATGTTGCGCATTGTAGGAACCGGCGTCCCCGACGGTCCGCATCTGTTAATTATATCATAAAACAATAAAATCTGCAATATGCTTTTTAAATTAAGGCTTATCTCATTGCAAAAATTTCATACACCCTGTCAAACTCAAGCTCCCGTTGCCACATTCTCATAGCCGATGGCATACTCATAAGAGGAGAAGCGTTTGTGGTGACGGGAAGCGACGCCGTCTTTTTCGCCATATTAAGCACTGCCTGACCTTGCTTGTTAAAGGCAAGAACCTTGATATATTCGGGCATTTTTAAAACGTCATCTGCCGTAATTTTAAGATATGCGCACAGAAGTGAACGGCGGATGCGGGAGTGGGCATAACGCTTTGACTTGACCGCATCGACGAGCGCATCTAAAGTGGAATGCTTCATACATTCCTTTTTGATTTTATTATGGAGTCCCTCCGAAATGTCAGGCGCAGACGCAATTTCATCTCTGCCGAGAATTGCAAGAGCAGACAAAATTCCCTTGTCTACAGAGCCGCTTATAAAATGATTGCTGTTTTGGTATAAATTACGAGCCTCTTCGGGCACAAAATCAAAAGCGCTTACATCGTTTTGCGAAAGAGCATCCCTTATATATGATGCCGAAGCGATACATCCGCAGGCGTCATTTGAGTTGTGCTCTGCCCCTGTGCGTTTTATCAGCAACGGCTTGATTGGCGATTTCTGCCGTATAAGTGCTTTTATATACTCAATAGCGAGGAGATTGTTCGGCTTTTTCAAAGCTTCGCCCGCCTCTGTGCCGAGTATACGCGAAACCGACGCACCTCTTGCGGACGGAAAGGATGCACCCTTTGACAATTCGCACGATAGCCCATTTTTGAAATCCTTGCCCTCGAAGGCGAGAAGCTCTGCAATAGATGTAAGAAGAGGGAGGTTTTCGCATTCTGCCCCAAAAAAGAGCGTGTCAACACAACCGAGAGCGGTAAGTGTATAAACCGCAGCCGAAGCATAACCCTCCGCAGAGCGAAGAGTTGACAAGGCGGGATTTTCAAGTATCAGGTCGGCGCCATTTGATAGGGCGGCGTCGGCGCGGACGGCTTTATCAAAAAATGCAAAGTCCCCGCGTTGCACAAAGTTCCCGCTCATCAGCGCAACAACCGCGTCGCACCCGGTAATAGCGCGAGCAGTATCAATCTGATATTTATGGCCGTTGTGAAATGGATTGTATTCACATATTACAGCGGAAACGTTCATAGGTGCAAGACCTCAATTCTCAAAAATTATTTGTTGTAGGTTACGGTAACAACCTTGTCAAATTCGTTCCATGATATTTTACCGCCAACCGACTCTACAACATCGCGGATGGGGAGCAAAACTCGGTTGTTGTATTCCATAGCAGGACAAGTAAGCGTTTTTGCTTTTCCGTTGACCATCATAAAAGATTCGCCCGGTTTTATAAGCAATCTGTTGCCGTCTATATCTATGCCTGCATAGTTCATATCGTTGTACCATTCAATTTCAGCGCCCATCTTTTCAAGAACTGCACGCAGAGGAACAAGGGTACGAAATCTCTTTTTCTCGGTAACGGGCGGTTGGTCGAATACGATTTCTTCGCCGTTTACATATACAGTTATAAGCTCCTCAACAGGCATATTTTTAGCCTGTGCGTATTTGTAGCCTGTGCCGTTTTCGTCAAGACGGCAATGAATTGTTACATAATTACTTCCCGTAAATGCATCATCGGCAATCATCTTTGCACTGTTAGGAATGGTAACTGCAACAAGGTTTTTGCACATTCCAAAGGCTTTTGATGATATGGTTGTAACGCCGTAAGGAACGGTTACACCCATCAGAGCATCGCATTGATAGAAGAGCCCGTCTGCGATAACCGAAATTTTGGTTGAAAGGCGTACAGACTTAATGCTTGTGCTGTAAGCAAAGCACATAGAACCGATAGAGTAAACACTGTCGGGAATGTAAACCTCTGTTATGCGGGTACTGCCACCGAATGCGCCGTCGCCGATTGCGACAACTCTGTGCCCGTCAATTTTATCGGGAATTATAACCTTTCCGTCTACATCCTGAACACAGGTAATAGTCGCGTTATCGCCCGAGAGTTCATAGGTGAAAATCCCGCTTGTCAGCGCAGAGTCTTCTGCAAACACACATGCAGACATCCCCGTAATAATCGAAATAGCAAGAAGTATTGAAAATATCTTTTTTGTCATAAAAACCTCCGTATTCTGCGCAAAAGGCAGAGTTGTATTCATACAATTTTATATTATATCACAGAATTTAAATAAATGCAAATTTTTAATTTAGAATGGAGCAACAAAGCCCCGCAACAATACAAAACGATTGTAGGGGACGGCTGCCTTCCCCTTGAGGGCGATGGTCGCCGGCGGCGACCGTTTATCGCTGCCCGAGGCGGCAGGCGAGACAGGGGGACCGCGATAGCGGTGG
>CALDQB010000003.1 GCA_937911665.1 uncultured Clostridia bacterium
CCGAGCCGCGGGGCGGCAATGTAAAAATTTTTGATTTTTTTATTTTTCAAATAAAGAAAACAGCGGGTTTTTCAAAAAACGATTGTTTAATCTCGTAGGGCAGGGGCTTGCTCCTGCCGTTAAAACATTGCGGGAGGGCACAGAAACCCTCCCCTACAAATGTTATTACGCATTGCGTTGTAGGGACAGGCGTCCTTGACTGTCCGTTTTTTTTAATTCCACCCATAAATTGGTTATTATAACAAATTTCTTGGTAATTTTGGTATAATACAGGCTCCCTTGTGTAAAGGGAGGCTTTTTACGTTAAAGTTTTCCACATACAATAAATAATGCCACTTCAATAACGTGAAGTGGCATTATATTTAACTAAAATTACTTATACATAGGTCCATAAGTCTGGCACGCTCTGTAATCCTGACCCTCTTTATCCATACCAAATGCGTTCCATGCCGCAGGTCTGAATATCTTTTCTGTATCTACATTGTGCATACATACAGGAATTCTGAGCATTGAGCATAATGTGATAAGGTCTGCACCGATATGTCCGTAAGAGATAGCGCCGTGGTTAGCACCCCAGTTATTCATAACATCATACGCTGTCTTAAAGGGACTGCCTTCCTTGCCGTCACATCTGGGAGCAAACCAAGTACATGGCCATGTGTAGTCTGTACGCTTCCAGAGAATGTCAGATACCTCGTCAGGAAGTCCGATTGTCCATCCCTCTGCAATCTGAAGAACGGGGCCGAGTCCCTTAACAAGATTGAGTCTTATCATTGTAGCGGGCATTTCTGCTCTTGTTAAAAATCTTGAAGAGAAGCCGCCACCTCTGAAGTAGCCGAGGTCTGCCATATTCCAGGTTGTTGACTTGATAACTGTATCACAGTCTTCCTCTGTCATATCGAACCACTGCTTCATAACGCCATTGCCGTTTTCGTCCTTTACCTCACCGCAAGCATCAAGACAGCAAGCACCTGAATTAATAAGGTGGATAAAGCCGTCAGCTTCCTTTGCCTTTCCTTCGATATCATAGCCTGCAGCCTTCTTAACTGCGTCACCGCTCCAATATGTTCTTACATCTGCGAACATCTGGGGTCTGTTGGTGAGAAGCTTCATAAACAACATACCGATACCGTTTAAAGTATCATTTTCTGTTGCGAGAATGTACGGCTCTCTTGCGCCGTTCCAGTCAAATGATGTGTTAAGGATTGCCTCGGGGAAGTCACAGTTGGGATAGAAGTCTGTCCACTGTCTCTGTCCCTGGAAGCCTGCAGCAATAGCATTGTGTCCAACCATTTCCTCTTCGCAACCCTCGGGAAGATTGGGATTGCCGTTCATAAGGTCTTTGATTATTACAGCCATCTTTACAACAAACTCAAACTGCTTTTCTTTCTCCTCGTCACTCTTTTGCATATCTTCGGGGTTCTTGTCAAAGCCCATTACGCACTTTTCTTTTGCCCACTTGAGTGCTTTCTGGTATTCAGCCTCGTCATAGATACCCTCTGACATTCGTCTGATAACTTCAACCTCGTCAACAGACTCAACTCTCATTCCGAGATATTCTTCGATGAAGTTTACATCGATTATTGAACCGCCGATACCCATACAGATTGAACCAATCTGGAGGTATGACTTACCTCTCATTGTAGCTGCTGCGATAGCCGCACGTCCAAATCTTAAGAGCTTTTCTTCAACGTCCTGCGGGATTTTGTCTGCATCATTCATATTCTGAACATCGTGTCCGTAAATGCCGAACGCGGGAAGTCCCTTCTGTGCGTGTGATGCCAAAACTGCTGCAAGATAAACTGCACCTGGTCTTTCTGTTCCGTTAAAGCCCCATACCGCCTTGATAGTATTCTTGTCCATATCCATTGTTTCAGAACCATAGCACCAGCACGGTGTAACTGTCAATGTGATATCAACGCCTTCTTTCTTGAACTTGTCAGCACAAGCTGCCGCTTCAGCAACACGTCCGATTGTTGTGTCAGCTATAACAACCTTTACAGGTTCACCATTTGAATACTTAAGGTTATCTGTAAAGAGCTTTGCAGCCGCCTTTGCCATATTCATTGTCTGGTCTTCCAAAGACTCTCTTACTTTAAGAGGGCCTCTTCTTCCGTCGATTGTGGGACGGATACCGATTACAGGATAATCTCCTATGTATCTGTTTTTAGCCATATTTATTCCTCCTATTTTTTAAAAAATTGTTTCCTAAATATAATTATATACTTGATATGTACTATTTACTTGTGCTATAATGGAAAAAAGTATAACAATATCTATATTGAGAGGTAATTATGGCATATAACGAACTAATCCAAAGAGGAACGGCGGATTTCCCGTTTGACCTCTTCCTTATTGACAAAAATCACCCCAAATATTTTATGTCTGCCCACTGGCACGCCGAGCCTGAAATCATAAGGATTACGAAAGGTTCTTTTCATATTAAATTAAACAACAGAGAGTATCTTGCGACCGAGGGCGACGTAATATTTATAAACCCCGAAACTGTTCATCAGGGAATCCCCGATGATTGCGAGTATGAATGTATCGTTTTTCATATTGATTGTCTTTATACTTCTCTCTCAAATTGCAACTTTTTTATCGAAAGTATATACAATCACGACTACATTGTAAATGAATATAATCCGTATAACAGCTCCGACTTTCATCTGGCAACAAACGAAATCTTTGAATCAATGAAAGAAAAATCTCCAGGGTATAAGTTCCGCGTAATTTCTGCTTTTTATAAATTTTTCGCGGCAATAACAGACATAGGACTCTATACACTCTCGGGAAGCCGCGGCGGAATTTCTGATGATAACAGCATAGTAAAGCTTAAAAAAATCCTATTATTTATAAGAGAGAATTATGACAAGTCTATAACTCTTTCGGATATGGCAAAGACCGCAAAAATGTCACCAAAATATTTCGGCACATTTGTAAAGAATATGACGGGTAAAACGCCGATTGAATATCTTAATGAGTATCGCATCGAAAGAGCCGCAAGAAAGCTGCTCGGCAGTGATTTAAGCATCACAGATATAGCATATGCTTGTGGGTTTAACGACCTTAGCTATTTTATAAAAACGTTTAAGCGGATAAAGGGTGTAACACCGAATTATTTCAGGAAGAAATTGTAGGGTGATTCACATTTTGCCCGTCGCGGTGCATATATTCCATATCAAACGGGACGTCGGCAAGCGCCGTCCCCTACGAATGTGTTATCATACATAATTTTGCATTT
The DNA here is from genome assembly GCA_937911665.1 of uncultured Clostridia bacterium. GTDB lineage: Bacteria > Bacillota > Clostridia > Monoglobales > Monoglobaceae > UMGS1820. The sequence continues at coordinate 3,245 of CALDQB010000003.1, forward strand.
TGCATTTTGATGCGATTACACAATATAAAAGGACTGAACGCTATGCGTTCAGTCCTTAATTTATTAGAACTTGGGTCTTTCGTGATAGTGTGTATGCAAGAGCTCGTGTGCCTTGTGGCTACCCGGTTCTGTAAGGAATTCCTTATACAGAAGTTCAATATCAGGGTTCTTATGGCTCTTACGGCTGGGAGCATTTGCATCCTCTGTATAGAGAGCCTTTGCACGTTCCTTCTTGATATCTGTAACCATCTGCACGCGGGCAGGAACGATAGGCTGTCCGCCGCCTGTTACGCAACCGCCGGGACAAGCCATAATCTCAATAAAGTGGTAGTCAGCCTTGCCTGCACGGATGTTTTCAAGAAGCTGTCTTGCGTTTCCGAGGCCGTGAGCAATAGCCGCCTTAACGGTCATATCACCAATCTTAACCTCTGCTTCTTTTATGCCTTCTGTTCCTCTTACTGCGTTATATTCAATCTCCTGAATATCCTGACCGGTTACAACATCGGCAACTGTACGGAGGGCTGCCTCCATAACACCGCCTGTTGCACCGAAGATAACACCTGCGCCTGATGCTTCTTCAAACGGAGCATCAAACTTCTCATCGGGAAGTTCGGTAAACTGAATTCCTGCTTCCTTAATCATACGAGCAAGCTCACGTGTTGAGATAACAACATCTACATCACGAAGTCCGCCTGCTTCCATCTCTTCTCTGCTGCTCTCGAACTTTTTAGCAACACAGGGCATAACAGAAACAGTAACGATATTCTTCGGGTCAATGCCGTTCTTCTCTGCCCAGTATGTCTTGATTATTGCACCAAACATCTGGTGGGGAGACTTACAGCTTGAAAGATTATCAAGAAAATCAGGGAAGTTATGCTCACAGAACTTAATCCAGCCAGGGCTGCATGATGTGATAAGCGGAAGCTTACCGCCGTTCTTAATTCTGTTTAAAAGTTCTGTACCCTCTTCCATAATGGTAAGGTCGGCACCTGTATCTGTGTCGAAAGTATAGTCAACACCAAGTCTTCTGATAGCAGCAGCCATCTTGCCTGTAACGGGTGTGCCGATTTCCATTCCGAATTCTTCGCCGAGAGCTGCACGAACTGCGGGAGCAGTCTGAACAACAACAACCTTTTCAGGATCACCGATAGCTTCCCATACCATATCTGTATTGTCCTTTTCGCGAAGAGCGCCAACAGGGCAAGCTGCGATACACTGACCACAGTTTACACAAGGAACTTCAGAGAGTGACTTATTGAACGCAGAGGTGATGGTTGTGTTAAAGCCACGCTCTGCCGCATCAATTACAGAAACTGTCTGGATGTTCTTACAAACGCTTACGCAACGACGGCAAAGCACACACTTATTGTTATCGCGAACGATTGAAGGTGATAAATCATCAATCTTATGTTCTTTACGAACGCCGTCGTATCTGATATCTGTAACGCCAAGCTCTTCAGAGAGAGTCTGGAGTTCACAATTACCGCTTCTTACACAAGTAAGACACTTTCTTTCGTGGTTTGAGAGGAGAAGCTCAAGTGTTACTTTTCTTGAATTTCTAACCTTGGGTGTGTTTGTAAATACCTCCATACCCTCGGAAACGGGGTATACGCAAGCTGCCTGAAGGTTTCTTGCACCCTTAACCTCTACAATACACATTCTGCATGAACCTGTCTGGCTCACATCTTTTAAGTAGCAGAGTGTAGGAATGTTTATTCCGGCTTCACGAGCCGCCTGAAGAATGGTGTAATCAGCAGGAACACTCATACTCTGTCCGTTTATTTTAATATTAACATTTTCCATATCAGTAATTCCCCTTTCTTATTTCTTTTCGATAGCACCAAACTTACATGTATCAATACAAGCGCCGCACTTGATACACTTATCGGTATCAATAACGAACGGACTCTTGATTTCGCCGCTGATAGCGCCGACGGGACACTTTCTCGCACAAGCGCTGCAGCCCTTACACTTGTCAGCAATAATAACATAGCTGAGAAGGTCTTTACATACTCCAGCAGGACACTTCTTGTCAACAACGTGAGCAACATACTCATCTCTGAAGTATTTAAGTGTTGAAAGAACAGGGTTCGGTGCGCACTGTCCAAGTCCGCAAAGAGATGCAGATTTGATATTAAGTGCAAGTTCTTCGAGCTTGTCAAGGTCTTCAAGTGTACCCTGACCCTTGGTTATCTTATCAAGGATTTCATAAAGACGCTTTGTACCTACACGACAGGGAGTACACTTACCGCAGGATTCATCAACAGTAAATTCAAGATAGAATTTAGCGATATCAACCATACAGTTGTCTTCGTCCATAACGATAAGACCGCCTGAACCCATCATTGAGCCGATTGCTGTAAGTGAATCGTAGTCGATAGGTGTATCCATAAGGCTTGCAGGAATACATCCGCCTGAAGGTCCACCTGTCTGTGCTGCCTTGAACTTCTTGCCGTTCGGGATGCCGCCGCCGATTTCTTCAATGATTTCACGAAGTGTAGTACCCATAGGAACTTCAACAAGACCTGTGTTGTTAATCTTTCCGCCGAGAGCAAATACCTTTGTGCCCTTGCTCTTCTCTGTTCCCATAGATGTAAACCAATCTGCACCATTTAATATAATCTGGCAGATGTTAGCGTATGTTTCTACGTTGTTAAGGAGTGTCGGCTTCATCCAGAGACCCTTAACTGCAGGGAACGGAGGACGGGGACGAGGCTCACCGCGCATACCCTCGATAGATGTTAAAAGTGCTGTTTCCTCACCGCAGACGAACGCGCCCGCGCCAAGACGAAGCTCCAAATCAAATGAGAAGTCTGTTCCGAAAATGTTGTTACCGAGAAGGCCATATTCTTTAGCCTGTCCGATAGCAATGTTAAGTCTGTCAACCGCGATAGGATACTCTGCACGGATATAAATATAACCCTGATTTGCACCTACTGCGTAAGCTGCGATTGCCATTGCCTCGATTACACTGTGGGGGTCACCCTCGAGAATACTTCTGTCCATGAACGCACCGGGGTCACCCTCGTCGGCGTTACATGCAACATACTTCTGGTCGCCCTGTGCTTTAGCAGTGAAATCCCATTTCATACCTGTGGGGAAGCCACCGCCGCCACGGCCTCTGAGTCCTGACGCCTTAACGGTTTCGATTACCTGCTCGGGTGTCATTTCTGTAAGAACCTTTGCAAGTGCCTTGTAACCATCAAACGCTATGTACTCATCGATATTTTCAGGGTCGATAACACCGCAGTTACGAAGTGCAACACGCTCCTGCTTCTTATAAAAGTCAACTTCATTAAGGCTCTTAATATCGTCTGATTCATCCTGAACTGTTTCCTCGTAAAGAAGTCTCTTTACTATACGTCCCTTTAAAAGATGCTCTTCTACGATTTCGGTTACATCGTCAACCTCAACTCTGCTGTAAAATGCACCCTCGGGATAAACAATCATAATCGGTCCTAATGCACAAAGACCGAAACAACCGGTTTTTACTATTTTGATTTCGTTCTCAAGACCTTTTTCCTTGAGCTGTTTTTCCATCTCATCTGCAATAAGACCGCTCTTTGAAGATGTACATCCGGTACCTGCACAGATGAGCACGTGTGCTCTGGCTATATCCATAAATACCAATCCTTTCTGTAAAATAAAGTTTTACTCGTTTGCACCAACTGTATATTCAACAACAGGTTTGCCGTTTACAATATGCTCTGTAACGATTTTTCCAACCTTATCAGGTGTCACATTTACATAGGTAACCTTTTCGCTGTTTGGAGCGTAAATTTCAACGATGGGTTCAAGACGGCACATTCCGATACAACCTGTCTGTGAAACCGTAACGTTTCCTAAACCTCTTTTTGCGATTTCCTGCATAAATTCATTCATTACAGGTCTTGCACCTGCTGCAATTCCGCAGGTTGCCATACCAACAACTATACGAATTCCATTTTCGTCTTCTTTTCTGAGTGTAACCTTATCGAGCATCTGCTTTCTTATTGCTTCAAGTTCAGCTAAGCTTTTCATATTTATTGCTCCTTTCTTAATTTAACAAAATTCTGTCTCTCAAAACAGAGTTATTTGTAAAGTTCCGCTTCGTTTTCTTTAAGAAAATCCGCGAGCCACATCATAATCTGTGGTGATTTGAGCGAAACATCACCGAGAATAGCTTTAATCTCGGCGGTTTCAAATTTAAATTCCCGCCCATCTACAATATGAGCATAAACAAAATTCACATCCTCATACGAAGTAATCAGACCGAGCATTGTCTCTGCCATATCGCCAAGCGGTTGCCTGTCAATATGACTAAAACCAAAGGTTGCCGTGATTTCGGTTCCCTCTCCTTCTTTGGATATCAGCTCTATTCCGCCGCCCGTGTTCTCTGCCGCAAGCTTCAAAAGGGGAATTCCCATTCCAACCTTTCTAGTTGTCCGACTTGTTGTAAACGGGTCAACTACCGCGCGAACCATTTCAGGTGACATTCCGCAGCCGTTGTCTGTAATCTTAAACTTTAAAACGTCACTCTTTGTATCTTCGGTAATATCAACGCCGAGCACCATAGCCCCCGCAGCAAGCGAGTTATGTATGATATCCAGGATATGAAGTGATAACTCTTTCATATGGATTAGTACTTTTTGAGAATATCCTCAATCTGATCCACAGTAAGACGTCCGTATACGTCTTCATTAATTGTCATAACGGGCGCAAGACCGCAGGCACCGATACAACGTGTAGCATCAAGTGAGAACTTTCCGTCAGGTGTACATTCACCTACACCTATACCAAGAATTTGCTTAACCTTCTCAAGAATGTCACCCGATCCTTTTACATAGCAAGCAGTACCAAGGCAAACGCCTATCTGATACTTACCCTTGGGATTGAGTGAGAACTGAGCATAAAAAGTAACAATACCATAGATTTCAGCGAGGGGTACATTTAATCCCTCTGAAATCATCTTCTGTACCTCAATTGGCAGATATCCGTAGATATTCTGAGCTTCGTGCAAAACTGCAATAGTAGCGCCCTTAACACCCTTGTGTTCCTCAATAACTGCCTTGAGGGCCTTTTCCTGCTCCGGTGTTCCGCTGAACGGAATCATGTTTTGACTCATCTTTCCAAACCTCCTGTACATTTTCTTTAAGGGCAATCGCCCATTATTTTTCTTAAGTTTTAACTTTGTTAATCCTTTAACAAAGTTGGGGGTAACAACCCTAAATCAAACATTGTATATTATAACATATCCTTTGAAATAATGCTACTACTTTTATTTAATTTTATTCTCCAATTTAGCTAAAATTTCGACCGTATTTTTAGTCAAAATGTCTATATGATACTCTTTTTCCGAAATATCTCCCAAATAATGTGCGTCAGAGCTTGTAATGATGTTGAATTCAGCGTATTGGGGGGAAAGCTCTTCTCTGCTTTTTCGGGTTATTTCAACACTCCCGACAGGTAAGTCAGGCGGAAGAAAGCCAAGGTTTGAAACAACGCTGTAGCTTTCTCTGTCTATATGCGCAGGATATGTAATACCGCCGAGTCCCTTTACCTTTTCTGCCACCTCAAATATATCAAGTCCGCAGGCAGTAACCAAAAGCCGCTCCTCCTCGCCAATTACATTATCATCCTTATCCATATAAGACTGATTGCCGAAAATTTCGGGTCTGTTTTTGATGGGAGGGGCACTCTCTTTGAGAATTTGCTCCATCTTCTCTGCAGACTCTATATCAGGAAAAAGGGCAACCATATGAACCTCTTCGGAGGTTTCAATCTCCATCCCGGGTATCACCAGAATATTATCGCCCGCCGCCTCGATAACCGCACGCACATTCCCGCAGGAATTGTGGTCGGTAACCGCAATGGCGTCAAGTCCCTTTATAATCGACATATTCACGATATTATTAGGTGTCATATCGCCGTCTGCGCATGGTGATAGCGCAGAATGTATATGAAAATCATAATAAACCCTCACTATATGACACCTTCTTTCTCTTAAAACTATACACCGATTTCTGCAAGCTTCTTTGCAATTTCATATGCGGGCAAATCCGACTTAAGAACAGGAATGCCGTTTTCCCCCGCTTTTGCTTTCATATTCTCGTCGGGCGAAAAGCCATCAGCTATAATAACCGCCGCCGCATCCTGAAGCGACGCAACCGCAACGACATTTATATTTGTCTGAATAGTAATCCAGACTGTTCCCTCCTCCACCTTTGCCATAGCAAGACTTAAAAGGTCGCCTATATAACAACCCGTTACTTTATTTGACAAATTCTCTTTCCCTGTTTCTACAGGAGCACCAAGCTTTTCTGATATTTCAGCTATCGTCACCCTAGTCATCCTCCTTAATCAATTTTTCATATTTTTCTCTGAGTCTGAATATGCAGTCCGTTTCACTTGCGTGACCTCTAACTATGTCCTCCGCAAGAGCAGCGCAGCTCGGCGAACCGCACGAACCGCAATCGAGTCCGGGAAGCCTTTCTTTGAGCTGTTCTATCTCTATTGCCATTTTCATAGCAACCTGAAAATCCTCACTAAGCTTCATAACGGGTCTGTATACAGGTGCACCGTCCCACATTCTGTCGATATTTTCATCTATTTCTTCTGTGTCCTTTGGCATATTGCCGCATATTCTCTCAAGTCTTGCTCTTGCCACAAAACTGTTTTCTGCGGTCAGGGGTCCTCCCACGCAGCCGCCGGGGCATGCCAATGCCTCTACATAATCGACATCGGTTAGCTTACCATCCTCTATATCCTCAAAAAGCTGAATTACATTGTGAATTCCGTCAACTGCGACACTTCTTTTAGCTCCGCTTGCCGCACTTTCACCGCCGCTCTCTGCCCAGCGTGTTCCTGTGCTCCCCGCACGGCTGAGTTCCTTAATATCATCAATTGCGCCAATGGTCCGCGATAATTTAAGATATGTATCCTTTATTGAAATCACGCCGTTTACACTCGAATTTTTAACAATTCGGTTATCCCTTACCGCAGTTGCCTTTGCTGCGCACGGGCTTATAAAGAATATTCCGATTTCATCAGCGCCAAGCCCCGTCTTTTCCATCGCCTCTCTCCTCGCCGCCTCTGCCGACAGCTCCATCGGTGAGCGCAACGGGATAATGTTTGGTATCAGATTTTGAAATCTTACCGCTATAAGTCTGGAAACCGCAGGGCATGCCGAAGAAATGACAGGGCGCACAAGCTCACCGCCATCTAAAAGCTCTTTCGTTTTACGGCTTATTTCCTGCGCACCTATTGCAACCTCATAAGTATCATCAAAGCCCAGTTTCAAAAGCGCAGTCAGTATGATATTACACTCTTCCGCCTTGGTAAACTGCCCTAAAAACGCGGGCGCTACAAGAGCCACATTGTATTTATAGTTATTAAGCATATCAAAACCGTCTGTAACGGCTTTCTTTGCATGGTGAGGACATACACGTATACACTCCCCGCAGTCAATACAGCGTTCTTTGAGTATTTTCGCCTTACCCTTTTGAATTCTGATTGCCTGAGTGGGACATTGTTTCAAGCAATTCGTACACCCTTTGCAAAGGTCTCGTTCAAGCCGTACAGAGTGCCAATATTCCTGAATGTTCATATTAAACACCACCAACTATACTATGTTAATAAATAATTCTATGGTCGTTCCCTCTCCCACTACTGTGTCGATATTCATTTTATCTGAATACATTTTGATGTTGGGAAGTCCCATACCTGCACCAAAGCCAAGCTCGCGTATTTCGTTTGTCGCAGTAGAAAATCCCTCCTGCATCGCCTTTTCTATATCGGGAATACCAGGACCCTTATCGCTGAATATGATATGAACTGAGTCAGGGGATATCTCGACATCAATCGTACCGCCATCGGCATGGATAACCATATTGATTTCCGCCTCATACATAGCGATTGCGACGCGCCTGATTACCTCAGGAGGAAGTCCGAGCTGCTTTAAATACTTTTTAACCTTGGCAGAGGTTGCACCCGCAAGAGTAAAATCCTGACCGTCGACATCATAATGCAAAACTATTGTATCAGCCAAGTTTAACCCCTGCCCTTCTTCCCTGAAGTCCGTTTGAATAAAGAATTCCGCATGACACAAACATAGGGAGTTCAGTTGTCATAAGAACCATATTTCTCGAATTTGCAAAATCGATAATTTCCTGTGAGGGAACCTTTCCGCGCACAAAAACTACGACCTCAATATCCATCATTTCTGCAGTTCGAAGAACCTGAAGATTTTGAAGTCCCGTAAGCAAAAGTGCCTGTTCCTTTACAAACGCGAGAACATCGCTCATGAGGTCGCTTCCGCAAGCCTCTTTAACCTCCATATCGAGTCTCTCTTCACCCGCATACACTTCCGCTTCAAGCAGTTTTTTTACCTCCGAAAGCTTCATACTATCATCCTTCCTTTTTTATCCGTTACCGCCCCAGGCTCCGCCTGAAGCAATACTTTTTCTCTTAATCGAATGATATCATACTTTAATATAATATGCAATAATAATTAGTACAGAAAAATTTTTGAATTTTTTGAATATAAATCACAAAAATGCTTGAATTTTTCCTAATTATAGGGTATACTTAAATCAGCACTAACATATAGAAAGGAAATTTATTATGGCTAAAGTTACAAAAGATATGATTATTATGGATGTTCTCAATTTAGATCCCGGCACTGCCGAATTCTTCTTTGAAATCGGTATGCACTGTTTAGGTTGCCCCTCTGCATCAGGCGAGAGCATTGAGCAGGCGGCTGCCGTTCACGGTGTAGATGCTGATGCTTTGGTTGAAAAAATCAACGCTTATCTCGAATCCAAATAATCTTTTTCGAAAAACGAATATAAAGTCTTGACAAATCGACGGCGATATTGTATAATAATTGCCGTCTGTTTGTTATTGCAAGTCAAGGGACGGAGGACGTTATGGAACTTAATCTTTTACCTATACTTAACTTTGACGGCAGGAAGATTGATATTTCAGAAGATATCTCTTTGACCTTGTCAGACGGTGACAATTTTCAGCTTACCGCGCCCGTTCATTTTGACGGCACGGCAACAAATGTAGGCGGCACTATCGAAATAAAGGGCAGGGCAACTGCGAACGCAGTTCTTGTCTGCGACCGTTGTCTTGAATCTTTTGATTCCTCCATCGAATTTGAAATCGATGAAGCTTTTAAAAAAGAAGATGAGTTTTCGGGCGACGACGAAAATCCCGATATTTCAACTTTTGTCGGTACAACGATTGATTTAGTCGAGATTGTTTATGCAAATCTTTTTATGAATCTTCCGTCTAAATTCCTCTGCCGTGACGATTGCGAGGGTTTGTGCCCCGTGTGCGGCAAGAACTTAAATCAAGGTGATTGCGACTGTTCCGCCGAGAACACCGACCCCAGATTTGACATTCTGGACAAATTGTTGTAAAATATGGCAGATTATGCAAAGTTTATCTTTGTTTTGGGAATTTCCCCTTATAATTTAGTATAATATGAGAAAGAGGTGTATATAATTATGGCAGTTCCAAAGAGAAAAACATCAAAAGCAAGAAGAGATAAGAGAAGAGCTAACTGGAAGCTTTCAGTTCCCGGTATGGTTACTTGCCCCGCTTGCGGTGAGCTTAAAATGCCTCACAGAGTTTGCAAGGCTTGCGGCTCCTACAAGGGCAAAGAGGTTGTTTCTGTAGAAGCGTAACCTTTTCTTAACTTAAAAAACAACCGCGATATTTTTATATCGCGGTTATTTTTTGTTTTATATCCCAAAATTCTCCTTATTGTGCTTGTAAAGTTTATTTTTGTATGATATAATGAATTCATTGCAGGGTGCAGCGTTTACGATGCACCGATTGCGGAACGCATGAATGCGTTCCCTACGATGCGTTTTGGATGATACTACGCACTTTAATTGTAGGGAATGGATTTATCCATTCCGCACCGTGCAGTCACCCCATACAAAAATAAACATTAAGGAGAGTCCTTCTATGTCGGCGAAAATTTCAGGAATTGAAAAGAAAAGTCTTGCAGCCCGTGCAGGACTGAAAGCCGATGATATAATATATAAAATAAATAATATCGAAATCAACGATTATCTTGACTATATGTATGCCTCCTCTTGTGAGGAAATTATAATAGAAACAGATAAAGGACAAGCTAAAATCTCAAACTATGATTTCGAGCCGCTCGGGATAACCTTTGACACGCTTTTAATTGATGAACCTAAATCATGCAGAAACAAATGCATATTTTGTTTTATCGACCAGCTGCCCAAGGGTATGCGTGATACCTGTTACTTTAAAGATGACGATTATCGTCTTTCTTTTCTGCAGGGTAACTATGTAACTATGACAAATATGACAGACGAAGATGTTGAGCGTATTATCCGCTATAATATCCCGAGGATAAACATCTCGGTTCATACTACGAACCCCGAGCTGCGTTGCAAAATGCTAAACAACAAATTTGCGGGCAAAATCAACGATTATCTCAAACGTCTGGCAGATGCGGGTCTTAACATAAACGCACAGATTGTTCTCTGCCGAGGCTATAATGATAAAGCGGAGCTTGACCGCACCATCTCTGATATTGCAACGCTCGGCGATAGCGTGGAAAGTGTTTCCGTCGTTCCTGTCGGACTTACAAATCACCGCGAGGGACTTGCTTCTCTTCAGGGTTTTGATAAAGACTCCGCTATGGAGGTCATCTCGCAGGTTTCTGGATGGCAGAAGAAATTCCGCGAGGAACGCGGCTATGATTTGATATATCTGGGTGATGAGTTTTATATCACGGCAGGGGTTGATTTCCCCGATTATTTCGAATATGACGGCTTTCCGCAGATAGAAAACGGCGTTGGGTTGTGTGCTTCGATGATTTATGAATTTAACGACGCTCTCGCCCTTGCAAAATCGAAAACGCCAAAGCACAAAAAAACTGTGGCAACAGGGCTAGGTTCATACAAAGTGATAAAATCACTCACAGACAAGTTAGACGGCGATATGATTTCCGTCATTCCAATTGAAAACAATTTCTTTGGTGAGCGAATTACTGTTACGGGGCTTTTGACCGGCAGAGATATAATAAATCAATTAAAAGGGCAGGAGCTTGGCGACATTCTTCTTCTCTCCTCCTCTATGCTAAAGCACGGAGAAGACGTTTTGCTCGATGACACCACGCTGAAAGAAATCGAAACGGCACTTGATATTAAGGTTCAGCCTGTTTCAAATGACGGATATGAATTTCTTGACGCATTACTGAAATAACTACTATAATTTATACAGAAAGGGCATAGAATATGAAACCGATTGTTGCGATAGTGGGCAGACCTAACGTCGGCAAATCCACTCTGTTTAACAAAATAACAGGCAAGCGCATCTCTATTGTTGAGGATACCCCCGGAATTACGCGTGACAGAATTTACGCAGATGCCGAATGGACGGGGCGTGAATTCACTTTGATTGACACGGGCGGAATTGAGCCTGCAAGCAAGGACGAAATTTTAACTCAAATGCGAAATCAGGCAAATCTCGCTATTGATATGGCGCACGTAATTCTTTTTATGGTAAATATGAAAGAAGGCGTAACCGCCGCAGATAATGACGTTGCGGCAATGCTCCAGAAATGCGGCAAGCCCGTCATTTTAATCTGCAACAAGGTCGACGCGCCGGGCAATCCGCCTATGGAGATGTATGAATTTTACAACCTCGGCATCGGCGATCCGCGTCCGATTTCATCCATACACGGACTCGGTGTCGGCGACATTCTCGACGAGGTTGTATCCTACTTCCCCGAAGATGACGGCGATGCAGATGACGAGGGTGCCATCAACGTTGCAGTAATAGGCAAGCCAAATGCAGGCAAATCCTCACTTATAAATTGTATTCTCGGTGAAAACCGCGTTATTGTAAGCAATATTGCAGGCACTACACGTGATGCCATTGACAGCCGTTTTGAAAAAGACGGACAGGTATACACCTTTATCGACACCGCAGGAATGAGAAAGCGCGGTAAAATTTCAGAGAATGTCGAGCGTTACAGTGTTGTGCGTGCCCTCTCGGCTGTTGACCGCGCCGATGTATGTCTTATTATGGTCGACGCTACCGAAGGTGTGACCGAGCAGGATACAAAAATCGCAGGATATGCCCACGATAACGGCAAGGCAAGCATTATCGTTGTAAATAAATGGGACATAGTAGAAAAAGAAACCAATACTATGAAAAACTTTCAACAGCGCATAAAAGAAGGCTTTAACTTTATGATGTATGCCCCGTCAATGTTTATATCCGCAAAGACGGGACAGAGAGTCGACGGCATATTCGATATGATAAAAGCCGTTAATGCAGAAAACCAGAAGCGCATTTCAACAGGTCTTTTAAACGATGTTATTAACGAAGCTATCGCAATGGTGCAACCGCCCTCCGATAAGGGCAAGCGTCTGAAAATTTATTATGCTACTCAGGCATCGGTTAAACCTCCGACCTTCGTTCTCTTTGTGAATAATGCCGAGCTTGCGCACTACTCCTATGTGCGATACCTCGAAAATCAGCTGCGTGCAAAATTCGGATTTGATGGAACACCTATAAAATTCATCATTCGCGAAAAGTCGAAACCTTAAAACATAAAAAAGGATGATTTATATGACTGTAATTTCTTTGATTTTAATAGCGGTTGCCTCCTATCTTGTAGGCAGTATCAGTTCTGCCATACTTGTAGGCCGAATTATTTCAGGCGATGATATCCGCTCCTATGGGAGCGGTAATGCAGGCGCAACCAACGCCCTGCGCACATATGGCAAAATGGCTGCGGTTTATGTTACGCTCGGTGATTGCCTTAAATCTGCAATCTGTTGTGTTGCGGCAATTCTTATTGCTAAATTCACTCCCCTCGGGGCAGAGAACACAAAGCTCGCTATTTACAGCGCGGGAATCGGTGCGGTTCTCGGCCACAACTTCCCCCTCTATTTTAAATTCAGGGGCGGAAAGGGTATTTTGGTTTCTGTTACCGCCCTTTTCTTTGCGGACTGGAAAATCGCCCTCGCAGTCTTCGTTATTTCTATTGTTATTATGATAATAACAAGACTCGTATCATTGGGAAGCGTAATCGGCTCTGTACTCTTTATACTCTTTGCGTTTATTTTTAAACGTAATGATGTAGCCTATGTTGTCTTTACCACCTTTCTCGGTCTTCTGGCAATCTGGCGTCACAGAGCGAACATTGCAAGACTTATAAAGGGTACCGAAAGCAAAATCACCGACAAAAAGTAAGGAGGCTTAACTTTATATGGCAAATATAAATATTATAGGCTCTGGCGGATGGGGAACCGCCATTGCTATTATGCTTGCAAAAAACGGTCATGACATACGCCTCTGGTCGTATATGAAGAGCGAGTCTGACGACCTTGAAAAATACAGAGAAAACAAGCCGTTCCTGCCGGGTGTTGCTATCCCCGATTCTGTAAAGTTTACATCCGATATATCAAAGTGCGGTACCGCAGATATTATAATTACTGCCGTCCCCTCCCACGCTATGCGTCAAACTGCCAAAAGTCTTGCGCATTACGTGTCAAAAGGACAGCTTATCCTCAACATATCAAAGGGGCTTGAGGATGGCACTCACGCAACTCTTTCACAGGTTCTCCGCGAAGAGTTTCCCGATTGCGAAATTGCAGTTATGTCAGGCCCCAGCCACGCCGAAGAGGTTTCGCGCGGAATTCCCACTACTAATGTTGTTGCAGCTTCAACCGAAAAGGTTGCAAATAAAATTCAGGATATCATTATGAATCCTAAATTCCGTATATATACAAATCCCGATATGCTCGGGGTTGAGCTTGGCGGTTCACTTAAAAATGTCATCGCTCTTTGTGCGGGTGTTATAGATGGCTTGGGTATGGGCGATAATACAAAGGCTGCCCTTATTACAAGAGGAATTGTCGAAATATCCCGTCTTGGTGTCGCTATGGGTGCAAATCCCGAAACTTTTAACGGGCTTTCGGGAATTGGCGACCTCATTGTAACTTGTACCAGCGAACATTCACGAAACCGTCGGGCAGGATTTTTAATAGGTCAGGGCAAATCTTGCGAGGAGGCTACTGCCGAGGTCAAAATGGTTGTAGAGGGTGTAAAGACCTGCCGCGCCGCAAAAGAGCTTGCTGACAAACTGAATGTGGAGATGCCCATTGTAAACGAGGCGTACAAGGTACTGTTTGAAAATATGCCAGTCTTTGAGTCTATTCCAAATCTTATGTCAAGAGACAAGAAGCACGAAACGGAAAAATCATTCTTGCATAATTAAATCCGATATTGTTTTGTTGTATTTTCAGGAGGGCGCAGAGACCCTCTCCCCTACGAGAAAAGGCAGAAACGAAATTGATTTCGTTTCTGCCTTTTAAATTTATTTTACTTTAAGAACCTTTGCCACCAGTTCAGGCATTTCGTCTTTTGAAATTACCCCTTCGAAACGCTTTTCCTTATCCTTAAGCTCTACAAGAGATTGCGGAGTTTTCATTCCGCTCTTTGCTTCAAGCTTGTCGATAAGCTCGAAATCAGTAAAGCCAAGTGACTCTTCACCGAGAGCCGATAAAACTGCCTGATTGAACTTAAACGGACTTGCTGTAGATGCTATAACCGTCTTGGTTTCGTCGCCTGTTTCTCTCACATACTGCTCATACACATCAACCGCAACTGCAGTATGAGTATCGAGTGTATAACCCGTCTGGGTAAAGGTCTTCCAAATCTGAACCTTGGTGAAATAATCATCACAGCAGCCACCCCAGAACAAATCCGTAACCTTCTTGTGAAGTGCCTTTGTAAGCTTATAAGAACCATTCTTTTTAAGCTTATTCATCATTGTGGTAACCTTTTTAGCATCTCCGTCTGTAATATCAAAGAGCAAACGCTCAAGATTGCTTGATATAAGAATATCCATAGACGGCGACACACTCTGATAAAACGGACGGTTTTTGTCATATTCACCCGTTTTGATAAAGTCTGTAAGAACGTTGTTCTCGTTGGATGCGCAGATAAACTTGGCAATCGGAAGTCCCATTTTGCGAGCATAGTATGCCGCAAGGATGTTGCCGAAATTACCCGTAGGAACGCAGACATTTATCTCATCCCCAACTGCGATATCTCCGCTCTCCACCATATCGCAGTAAGCCGAAACATAATAAACAATCTGCGGAACAAGACGACCCCAGTTTATAGAGTTAGCAGATGAGAGTGCATAGCCTGCTTTTTCAAGCTTATCACCGAATTTATCATCCGTAAAGATTGCCTTAACACCGCTCTGTGCATCGTCGAAGTTACCGTCGATACCCGAAACATATACGTTTGAACCTGCCTGTGTTATCATCTGGAGTTTCTGTATATCACTTACGCCGTCACCCGGATAGAATACAATTATTTCTGTCCCCTCAACGTCCTTAAATCCCTCTAAAGCCGCCTTACCTGTATCACCAGAGGTTGCAACAAGAATAACGATTTTCTTATCTTCACCCGTCTTCTTCATTGCAGTTGTCATAAATCTCGGCAAAATCTGAAGCGCCATATCTTTAAACGCGCAAGTCGGTCCATGCCAAAGCTCTAAAATATACTTTCCGTCAGAGAGTTTCTTAACGGGAGCTACCTTTTCGCTTGCGAAATGTCCGTCGCCATACGCACCATTTGTGCACTTTGAAATTTCAGCCGCAGTAAAATCGGTGAGGTACTTCTTTAAAATATAATTGGCACGCTCAATATACGATTTGCCTACAAGCTTTGATATTTCGCTTTGTGTAAGCTGCGGGATTTCTTCGGGCACAAAAAGACCGCCGTCATCTGATAAACCTTTTTTAATTGCTTCTGCCGACTTGAGCTTCAAGTCGGTATTTCTTGTACTCATATAATTCATTATTATCACCCTGCCTCCGTTTTGTTGTTACAAGCAAAATGTCATTTCGGGCATAGTTATTCTGCCCGAAATGACACAAAGTAAACTGTTTTATAACTTAAGCGATATACTTCTTAACGTTCTCGCCCGCTGTGCTTTCCTCTGCACTTACCATCATTGTAAAGGAAACATCAAACTTTTCTTCGAGCTTTTCCATAACAGTAATGAAATCTTCAAGATCCTCCATTGTAGCAGAGGGAACACTCTTGAAAATGCTGTCAATGAAAATGTGTGTTACGTCATAGTCCTGTGCAATAATTCCGCAGAGCATACCTGTGAATACATCAAGATTTTTAATATCAAAGCTCTCTGTATTGATAAGTCTTGCCTTACGGTTTATATCGTGCATAAGGCGATTGCCGTCTGTGATGCAGACAACATTGCCCTTTTCAACATCAATAGCAGTGTTAACAGCCTGAATCATCTTGGGTGTTTTTCCGCTACCTTTCAATCCAATATGTAGTTTAATCATAAAGAATCCCACCTTTCAGGTTGCCGACTCAATCACTTGCTTCGGCCCACTTTTGTTTTCTATAATATAATATTAACACAAATCCAAAATTTAAACAATACCTTTTTTAAAATTTTTTCAAAATATTTATTATTTGGAAAGTCTTGCCTCTAAAACCTCTTTTTCAGCCTCATAACCAGGCTTTCCCAAAAGCGCAAACATATTCTTTTTGTAGCTTTCAACACCCGGCTGGTTAAAGGGATTTACGCCGAGCATATATCCGCTTATTCCGCAAGCTTTCTCAAAGAAGTAAACAAGCTGTCCGAATGTATATTCGTCCATCTTTTTAAGCTTGATTATAAGGTTGGGTACACCGCCGTCATTGTGGGCGAGGTATGTTCCCTCAAACGCCTTCTTGTTTACAAAATCCATACCGCGTCCTGCAAGGAAGTTAAGTCCGTCAACATTGTCCTTATCTGCTTCAATTACAAGGTCGGTCTTTGATTCTTCAACATATAAAACGGTTTCAAACAAAAGACGTCTGCCGTCCTGAATATACTGTCCCATTGAATGAAGGTCAGTAGAGAAGCAAACACCTGCGGGGAATATACCCTTTCCGTCTTTACCCTCGCTCTCACCGTAGAGCTGCTTCCACCACTCTGTGAAATACTGAAGCTCGGGGTCGTAGTTAACCATCATTTCTACATCCTTGCCTTTTCTGTGAAGAATATTTCTCACAGCGGCATATTGATAACACTCGTTTGTTTCAATGTCGTCTACACTATACATTTCACGTGCGTCCTGTGCACCCTTCATCATAGCATCGATATCTGCACCGCAAACAGCAATAGGAAGAAGTCCAACGGCAGTGAGAACAGAAAATCTTCCGCCTACATCGTCGGGAACAACAAAGGTTTCGTATCCCTCACTGTCAGCAAGGTTTTTAAGAGCACCCTTTGCCTTGTCTGTGGTTGCATAAATTCTCTCTCTCGCACCATCTTTGCCATACTTTTCTTCAAGATATTGCTTGAGAACACGGAAAGCAATCGCAGGCTCGGTTGTAGTGCCCGACTTTGATATTACATTTACAGACACGTTCTTGCCCTCAAGACACTCTAACACAGAATTTAAGTAGTTGGGGCTTATATTGTTGCCCGCAAAAATAATCTGTGTTTTTGCAGTGTAATTATAGAAAGGTCCTGTGATAAAATCAATTGCCGCTTTTGCGCCAAGATAAGAACCACCGATGCCTATGACCACGAGAACATCAGAGTTGCTTCTAATTTTTTCAGCCGCCGCTTTAATTCTCACAAACTCCTCTTTATCATAATTTGCAGGCAAATCAACCCAGCCAAGAAAATCACTTCCTTCTCCGCTCTTATCACATATAGTCTTGTGTGCGGCACTCACCTCGGTTGCTATTGCAGATATCTCACTCTTATTTAAGAAATCTGCCGCCTTTGTGTAATCAAATGTAATATTCTTCGCCATTCTTCCACCTCTAAAACTGTTTGTTATTAAAATCAAAATAAATTTTACCATATAAGTTAACTTATTGCAAGTTAATATTACAAAAATATTTTTTTATTTTTCGGGGAATTATATGCTTTGGGAACACAAAATCTTCAAAAGCGACAATATAATTTTAAATTCCCTCATTTTGTCAGTATAAAAAGGAACTGTGTTTCTCAAAATAAAATCGTAACAATTCATTAAACTATAAAGGAGTGAAAACACAATGTCAAACAGCAAAAGCAGTAACAACTATGTAGTACCTCAGGCTAAGGCTGCTATGGAGCAGTTCAAGATGGAGGCTGCAAGCGAGGTTGGCGTAACTCTCAACAAGGGTTACAACGGTGACCTTACTTCAAGACAGGCAGGCTCTATCGGCGGTCAGATGGTTAAAAAGATGATCGAAAAGTACGAACAGGATCTTCAGAACAAGGGTTAAGTCTTTTTTAAAAGCGGGCCTCTTTATAAGGGGGCCTGCTTTTTTTGTGCCCTATTCGCTCCTTTAGCATATAATAGCATTGAGTATAAAAGGAGTGTATCTGAATGGAAATATATAAAAATTTATCCGAAAATAATATAGATTCTCTCACTCTTGATAATTTGCCTGAGGGCAAGGGCGGATATATCTCATCTATAAATATTTGCGGGAGATTTCGCCGCCGCCTTCTTGACCTTGGCTTTACAGAGGGAGCTTTTATAACTTGTCTTTATACCGCCCCTCTCGGCGACCCCTCTGCTTACAGCATACTTGGCAGTACGATTGCTCTTCGCAAAAGCTCTGCATCGCTTATAAATATAAGTACAGCTTCTCAAAATGATGCGGAGGTGGCTCGGATATGAGTCCCTACAAAGTAAGTCTTGCAGGAAACCCAAATGTAGGCAAAAGCACAGTTTTCAACGCATTGACAGGTCTAAATCAACATACTGGTAACTGGTCGGGCAAAACCGTCGGGCTTGCAAACGGAATTTTTAAATACTCCGACTCGGTTTTTGAAGTTTGTGATCTTCCGGGTACATATTCTGTAATTTCAGACTCCCCCGAGGAGAAAATTGCCCGTGATTACATCTGCTTTTCCCAAACCGATCTTACTGTTATAGTTGCAGATGCAACCTGTCTTAAACGAAACCTCAACCTTGCTCTTCAAATATGCGAGCTTACCGACAATGTTCTCCTGTGTGTAAATCTTATAGACGAAGCCAAATCAAACGGAATATCCGTTGACACAAAAGCACTTGAACGGGAACTCAACATCCCCGTCATAGATATATGCGCAAAAAAGAAACGGGATGCAGACAGGCTTAAGGCTATGATTGATAAGCTTTGTAAAAATCCGATAAAGCATCGTGCTGTGCCCGTCATATACCCCTGCGAAATAGAGTGTGCCGCAAACCATATTTCTTCCTCGATTGATGTCGCGGACATGCCTGAAAACATAAGGCGTATTGCCGCACTAAAGCTACTCGACAACAAAAGTTTAGGATTTGAAATTATCAGGTCATACACCGACAATTCGTCTTTGCTGAAAAAAGTTGAGGATAGTATTGAGCAGGCAGAAGGCTTTCTTGAAAGAGAAAAAATCTTCCCGATTAACGTGCGTGATATGATTGTTGATTCGATAATCAAATCCGCCATCGATATCTCGGATAGATGCATAGTCGACAACTCTACTCAATTTAAAAGCCGAACGGCAAAAATTGACCGAATTCTCACCTCGAAGTTGTTTGGAATACCGATTATGCTCTGTTTTTTCGGCATTATTTTATGGATAACAATATGGGGAGCTAATTACCCGTCACAATTTCTATCAGAAGTTTTTGGCTTTATTAAGCCTTTTCTTGAACGGGCTCTTGCATCTCTGCATCTCCCCGACTTTATACGAAGCTTGCTTGTTGACGGAGTCTTCGGGACATCCGCCTGGGTAACGGCGGTGATGCTTCCGCCTATGGCAATATTCTTTCCCCTTTTCACACTTATGGAGGACCTTGGCTTTCTCCCCAGAATTGCCTTTAACCTTGACAGATTTTTTTGCCGTGCAAATTCGTCGGGCAAGCAGGCTCTTACTATGTGTATGGGTCTTGGCTGTAACGCAGTCGGCGTAACAGGTTGCAGAATAATCGCATCAAAAAACGAACGTCTTGCCGCAATCATCACGAACACGTTTATGCCCTGCAACGGACGTTTTGGGCTTCTTACCACTCTGTCGGCGATATTTTTAGGCGGCATTTTAGGGACTCGCCTCTCTCCCTTTATATCAGCCGTCACAGTATTGGCTCTTATAATAATCGGCGTTCTTATTACCCTTGCGGTCACAAGATTTTTAACCTCTGTCATCTTAAAGGGCGACTCCTCCGACTTTGCCCTTGAGATGCCGCCTTTCAGGCGTCCTGAGCTTCTTAAGACGCTTGTTCGCTCTCTCCTTGACCGAACCTTGCGCATACTTGTAAGAGCCTTATCCGTCGCTGCCCCGGCCGGAGCAATAATATGGCTTCTTGCCAATATATATGTCGGTGATTTGTCCATTCTTCTGCATATCGCAGCATTTATTGAACCATTTGCAAAGCTTATGGGACTTGACGGAGTAATTCTCCTCGCCTTTATTCTTGCTCTGCCTGCCAACGAAATCGTATTACCGATAATCCTTATGTGTTATCTGTCAAGCTCGCAGATGGTTGACGCCGCAGAGCTATCGCATCTGTCTGATGTTCTGGTTTCAAACGGATGGAGCATTATAACGGTAATAAACGTAATGCTGTTCTCGGTTCTGCATTTCCCTTGTGCCACCACTCTGCGCACAATCAAAGCCGAAACAGGAAGCGGCACATTGACAACTATGTCATTCTTTATCCCGACAATTGTGGGAATTTTAGTTTGTATGCTCACAAATTTGATATGGAATGTGTTTGTATAAAAAATTCAGGGCGGCTATCATCGATAGCCTCCCTCTGCGTTTCTCTGCCTATTGTGTTGTAGGGGCGATTCACAAATCGCCCGTTGCGGTGCGTCGCAAACCGCCGCACCCTACAATAGTACCAAAAAATATTATGTCATACGTGGTGTAGCATCCCGCTACGATTAAGGGCGGATTCCATTGGTATCCGCCCTTTAAATTATTCTACTGTTTCTGCATATTCTGCCGAATCAACGGTGATTTCAACGTCTGCCTTTTTCTCGCCCTTGGGCTTGAAAATTTCTGCAACCTTATCGATTGCCTCGGGAACAACATCCACAATCCTGTCATAAATGCTGTTCTGCGGTGTTACGGAAATCATTCTGATTTTGCCGTTGCCTACAACCAAAAACGCCTCGGGTGTGAGAGATATTCCTCCACCTGTACCGCCGCCGAACATATTTTTCGGCTCACCTGATGTACTTCTTTTTGCATTAAACTTTTCAAATTCTGTTCCGCCTACACCAAAGCCTATCGCAACTCTTGAAATCGGGATTATCACCGACCCGTCGGGAGATGTGATTGCGTCGCCTACTATTGTATTGACGTCTATCATTTCCTTTAAGCCCTGAAGTGCTGTGTACATTATTCCTTCTATCGGATGCTTATCTGCCATTTTTCCCACGTCCTTTTTTTATTTTATCTTTTAAATAGGTGAGCGATGGTATCAGCAGTGACGAAAGTCCTGCCCTTATAATATGCACCGCTCTTACCTTAATTATACTTCTCGCTTCTATCTCAAACCGCTTGCCATAAAAATCGGGGGTTATATCTATCGATGGATATTCCATATAAAAATATCGGGTAAGCCACGGATAAACCATTCCCACAACATTCCATACCGAGCCGTAAATAAAGCCCGTATTCGCCGGATTATCCGTTCCATACTCAAGCTTTATAAAAAGCTGCTTTATATGGATTTTGTGGCGGAGCTTACCGAAAAACTTTCTCATAATTCCAAACACATAAGAATACGTGTCTGCAAATTCGCCAAATATATTTTTAAGCTCGTCTGTATCAAAGCCTTTTTCGGAGCTGAAAACGCGTCCCTTTATTTCCGAAATCTTCTTTTTAACACCAGATGGCTGACTTTCTTTATCATCAGCTTTGGCGGGGGTTTTAGGCTTGTCCATATTAAGCTTTATATCTTTTTTATAAAGGGGTGTCCTGACCCTTATAACAAACAGCATATCCTTATAGTGAAGCTCAACCGTACTGAAAGCATAAAGCTCCCACAAAATGAGCAACACAATAACCGCTACTATTGTTATTATAATACCAAAGAGCATTTTGCACCTCTCGTTTAATTATTCAGAAAGCTCCTCCGCTGTTTCAGGCTCTGTCTCTACATCCATTTCTTCCTGTCTGTAATCGATAACGCCCTCCATCTCAATCTGCTCGCCCTCTTCGGCACTCTCGCCGAGGCTTTCGTATTCAGGCAGATCATCAAGCGTCGCTATTCCGAATGTACGGAGAAAATGCTCGGTCGTTCCAAACAATATCGGTCTTCCCGGGGCGTCGAGTCTGCCCTTTTCCTGAATAAAGTTTCTCTCGATAAGACGATTTACTATATAATCACAGTTTACACCGCGTATATGTTCTATCGTGGTTCTTGTAACGGGCTGCTTATATGCAACTATCGACAAAACCTCAAGTGCGGCATTTGAAAGATTTTGCTTCCTTGGCGGGTCGGCAAGTCTTGAAACATACTCATAATACTCACCTCTTGTGCACATTTGATAGCTATCTTCCATACGAATGATATGTATGCCTCTTCTCTCGTAGCTGTAATCGTCCATCATCTTTTTTAATATTTCGCGGAGAGACCTTTTATCAACATCCACAATATCCGCAAGACGCTCTATATCCACAGGGTCGCCTGCCGCAAAAAGCACAGCCTCTATTATTGCGCTGATTTCTCTTATATCCATTGTTCTTCCTCTTATTCTTCTATTATCTCTACGTCAAAATCCATATCCGCATCATCTGCTCTGTATATATCGGGGTTTGAAATATTTCCGTCTTCTGCATATTCTACCCTTATTTTTTTCAGTTTAATCAACTCGAGCACTGCAAGGAAAGACGCAACTGCCTCGGGTCTTGACTTTGTTCCCTTGAAAAGCTCCTTAAACAGAAAATGCGTCTTTTTGCGGAGCATATTCCAAATTCTTGCAACACGGACTCTGACCGAAACCTTTTCGTGACCTACAATTCCTTTAAAGGATTGCTTTGGCGGGGGCATCTTTCTTTCAAGGCGATTGTATGCCCTCTTATACGCCTCGATTATGCTGTCTTTGGTAAGTGCCGTTGTGTCAAGCTCGGCAGGGGGTTGTTCGATGGGGTCGGGCACTTTGAAGAAGAGATAGGTGCCTATATACTGCCTGTCCTTGAAAAAGCCCACCGATTCTTTTATCTTTTTATATTCGGCAAGACGACGCACAAGCTCTTCCCTCGGGTCCGTGTCAGGCTCCTCTTCATCCTCTGTCTTTGGCAAAAGCATTTTCGATTTTATATGCAAAAGGGTAGCAGCAAGTACAAGAAACTCACTCGATATTTCAAGATCCGCCTCTTTCATATCCTCCATAACCTCAAGATACTGTTCGAGTATGAGCGAAATTGGAATATCGTAGATACTAACCTTATTCTTTTTTATAAGCATAAGCAGAAGGTCGAGCGGACCTTCAAAGCTGTCAAGCTTAAATTTTAACTGCTCCATACAAACACCCTTTTACACAAACAACTGTAATATCTTTTCAAAAAGCGCAATCATTCCAAAAAGTCCTCTGTTTAAAATCGCTCTGAAAAACGGCGTATTTATCAAAACAATAAGAATGATAAATCCATAACGCTCATATTCCATAAGCTTAAAATAGATATTTCTCGGCAGGATTGCACCGAGTATTTTTGATCCGTCAAGCGGCGGTATCGGTATGAGGTTAAATACCCCAAGACCTATATTGTATACGATAAGATAATTGCATATGAGCGAAATCACATACAACACTCCGTTTGCAGAGGGCAAAAATGCATATATCAAAAATGCGATAAATGCCACAATAAAATTCGACAGTGGACCTGCAAAAGCCGTTATCGCCATACCCGCCCTTTTGTATTTGAAATTCCACGGATTTACGGGGACAGGCTTTGCCCAACCAAACCCGAACAAAAGAAGACACAGTGCACCCACGGGGTCCAAATGGTGAAGTGGGTTGAGCGAAATTCTGCCCGAATACTTGGCGGTTTTATCGCCTATCATATATGCCGCAAGTCCGTGCGACATTTCGTGAACGGACAGCGAGAGAAACACGCTGAACACTATTATTAAGACTGTCAGGAGCTTTTGCGAAAAGCTTCCCGAGCCTGCCAGAACATCAAGTAACATAACTATCTCCTATAAATCGTTTTTAACTATATCCGCATATGTTTCGCGGCGAACTGCAAGCGTAGGCTGTCCATCCTTTATCATAACAATCGGAGGACGCGGAATTCTGTTATAATTGCTCGACATTGAATAATTATAAGCACCTGTTGAGAGAATCGCTACAAGGTCACCGCTCTCCACCTCGGGAAGCTCCATATCCTCACCGATTAAATCTCCCGACTCACAACACTTGCCCGCTATCGTTACCTTTTTGCCGTCTGCAAGCGGTTTTTTAACTGCAAGAGCTGTATACTCCGCCCCATACATAATATATCTCGGATTGTCGCATATACCGCCGTCTACCGACACATAGGTACGTATATCCTTTATCTCCTTTACAGAGCCTACACTATAGAGTGTAAGTCCCGCCTCTGCCACGATGGAACGCCCGGGCTCTACGAGAATGAAGGGAAGCTTGAGTCCGCGCTTGTCTGCAACTCTCTTTACGACAACCGATACCGCCTTCATATACTCGCCGTAGTCTATAGGTTCATCATCCTTAGTATATTTTATACCAAAGCCGCCGCCGAGGTTTAATTCCTCCGCCTCAAAGCCGTACTTTTCTTTCATATCTGCGATAAAATTCATCATAATTTCGGCGGTATGCTCAAACGGCTCCAAATCAAATATCTGCGAGCCGATATGACAATGAAATCCGACGAGGGAAATGTTTTCGTACTCCTTCATAGATGCAACCATTTCCTCCGCCTCGCCGTTTTCGAGTGCAACGCCGAACTTTGAGTCAATCTGCCCTGTCATAATGAAATCATGGGTATGCGCATCAACGCCAGGCTTTATTCTTATAATAATCTTCGCCTTTTTGCCAAGCTCGCCTGCGATGCGGTTGAGCCTCTCTAAATCTACATAATTGTCTGCAACAACACGGCCTATTCCCGATTCAAGCGCAAATCTTATCTCTTCCTCTGTCTTATTATTCCCATGGAAGTATATTTTCTCCGCAGGGAATCCCGCCTCAAGAGCCGTATACATCTCGCCCCCTGAAACAACGTCGACGCCCATATTTTCCTCTTTCATAATTCTGTATAAATACTTGCACGAAAGAGCCTTGCTCGCATAGAGCGCAAGACCTTTTCCGTTATAATATTTGTCAATCGACTCCTTATATGCTCTGCAATTTCTGCGTATTACAGCCTCGTCCATAACATAGGTGGGCGTGCCGAATTCATCAGCGATTTTAGTTAAATCATAACCACCGATTGTCAGATGTCCATTTTCATTTACACCGAGACAGTCCATTATAAACTGCATTTTTATCTCCTCCTGCGTATACTTACAGATGTAAAAACATATTAACTATATAAAGTGCCAATTTGGCACAATACCCCAAGATATAATTATCTTATTATAGAATTTTAACATACTTGTTTACCTTTGTCAAATATTTATATCCCTTGAAGTTCTGCCGTATCACAGAAAATTAATGCTTTTGTGTTGAAATGTTCACATTTATATGCTATACTATAATTTGACATTGTAATTTTGCTTTATTTATAAACTGAAAGGTGTGACAGCATATATGTTATGTTGTAAATGTAATAAAAATCTCGCCGTTGTCTATGTAACACGGATGGAGCCTGACGGAACATCCAAAAACGAGGGTTATTGCCTCACGTGTGCACAGGAGCTAAACCTCGGTCCTGTCAACGATATTATGAAGAATATGGGCATAAACGCCGAAGAGATGGATGGTCTCAATCGTGAGATGGCTTCTATGATGGAGGAGATGGGCGACAACTTTAATTTAGAAGAAGAAATGAAGTTGATGAGCGAACAATTCTCTGATAACGATGACGAAGACGACGAGAATATGAGCCGCAGTATGCAGAAAAATCCTTTTGAGATTATGAGCAAAATGTTCGGCGGTGAACGCAGTGATGCGGGCGCAAAATCGCAAAACAGTGACAGCTCTAAAAAGGATAAAAAAGATAAGAAGGACAAAAAGCTTAAAAATCTCGAAACCTACGGCGTTAACCTTACCGAAAAGGCTCGCCGAGGTGAAATTGATGCCGTAATCGGCAGAGAGCGTGAGATGGAGCGTACGGCTCAAATTCTTAACAGACGAACAAAGAATAACCCTTGTCTTATAGGTGAGCCAGGTGTCGGTAAGACGGCAATCGCCGAGGGACTTGCTCTTAAAATTATAAACGGTGAAGTTCCCGCAAAGCTTTTAAAGTACGAAATTTATATGCTTGATATGACCGCAGTTGTTGCGGGCACACAATTCCGCGGACAGTTTGAATCAAGACTCCGCAACATTATCGAAGAGGTAAAACGTGCGGGAAATATAATCCTTGTCATAGATGAGATACACACTATTTCTTCCGCGGGCGATGCCGAAGGCGGTATGAGTGCAGGCAACATCTTAAAGCCAGCCCTATCCCGCGGTGAAATTCAGGTTATCGGTGCCACAACTTTAGAAGAGTACAGAAAGCACATCGAAAAAGATGCCGCGCTTGAGCGAAGATTTCAGACAGTAATCGTTGACGAGCCGAGCATTGATGAAACCATCGAAATTTTAAAGGGAATAAAAAGCTACTATGAAAATTATCACTCGGTTAAAATTTCAGACGAGATAATCAGAACCGCCACAATCCTGTCGAAGCGCTATATAAGCGACCGTTTTCTGCCTGATAAGGCAATCGATGTAATCGACGAGGCGGCATCTAGAGCAAATCTTGAAAACAAAAAGCTGATAGAGATAGAAAAACTGAAAGCAGAGCTTGAAAAGATTAAGGCAGAGAGTGAACAGACAAGCGAATCAGGCGAGGTTGACTACGAAAAGGCTGCCGACCTTAAAAGCCGCGAATGCAGGGCAAAAGAGCGCCTTACCGAGCTTGAGGGCGGGGGCGTTTTCACAGAGCTTACCGCGGACAATATCGCATCTGTCATAGAATTGTGGACCAAAATCCCCGTTAAGCATATAAGCGAGTATGAAACCAATCGTCTTATCAACCTTGAAGAGCGTTTGCACAAACGCCTTATAGGTCAGGACGAGGCAGTTTCTGCAGTTTCAAGGGCAATCCGTCGAAAGAGAGCGGGCATCAGTTTAAAGCGCAGACCCGTTTCATTTATCTTTGTCGGTCCGACCGGCGTCGGCAAGACAGAGCTTGTAAAGAGAATTGCCGAAGAGGTTTTCGACGGGCAGGATGCTTTAATCCGTCTCGATATGTCAGAGTATATGGAAAAGCATTCTGTTGCAAAGCTCATCGGCTCGCCCCCCGGATATGTCGGCTATGACGATGCAGGACAGCTGACCGAGAAAATAAGACGCCGTCCCTACTCTGTTATTTTGCTTGATGAAATCGAAAAGGCGCACGCTGATGTATTTAACATTCTGCTTCAAATTTTAGACGACGGCAGAATTACTGACAGTCACGGAAAGACAGTTTCGTTTGAAAACACAATTATAATTATGACATCCAATGCTGGAAGCGACCAGAAAAGTAATGTTGTAGGCTTTAACGAAGAAGATACCGCAATCACAACAAAGGTTGAGCGCGCTCTCAAACAGATGTTCAGACCCGAATTTTTAAACCGTGTCGATGAAACTGTTATCTTTAAAGAGCTTAAAAAAGAAGAACTTATGCAGATTATAGACCTTATGCTCTCCGACCTTCGCGAAGGTCTTATGGAAAAAGAAATTTCTCTTGATGTAACCGATAGTGCCAAAGCGGTCATTCTCGAAAAATCCTACAAAAAGGAGTACGGAGCACGTCCTATGCGAAGATATATAGAACGTCACATCGAGGATTCGCTCGCACAAAGCCTGATAAACGGAAGTCTTAAAAACGGTGCATCTGTATCGGTGGATGCAAAAGACGGAGAACTTGTAATTAAAATTTAAATAAACAGAAAGAAGGATTTATTATGAAAAAACTTTTGACTCTTATGATGTGTCTTATGCTGGCTTTAACCATCACAGGTTGCGGAAAGGATAAGAAAGACCCCGCTCCCACTCCTGAAGATTTCGGATTAGAGACCAGTACAACCGAAAGCGAGCAAAAAGCCGAGCCTGCTGCCGCTCCTGATGTCACACCTGAGGAGCTTGGCTCTATGGTAGATGAATTCAACAACACCGATGACCCCGCACGCAAAGAGGAACTCGGCAAGGAAATCACAAAAATTCTCGAACAGATAGAAGGTACAGCTTCTGTACCCGTTGAGGCTGAGTAGTAAACAAAAGCGTTGATTTTCAAATCAACGCTTTTTTCTTTTATATATAATTATTACTGTTCCGACTATTACGCAAACAAAGGCAAGCATTTGAGATACACGAATCGGCCCTATGTAGAGGGAGTCTGCACGCAGTCCCTCAATCATTGCTCTGCCGAGTCCGTACCAAACCATATACCCTGCAAATATCTCGCCATCGAATTTCTTAATTTTCTTATAGGTGAGAAGAACGGCTATTCCTATCCCGTTCCATAGCGATTCATAAAGGAATGTCGGGTGAACAGATTCGCCAACTACAACTCCGCCTCGCTCAACCGTCATTGCCCACGGAAGAGCTGTGACCGCTCCAAAAGCCTCGCCATTTACGAAATTTCCCCATCTGCCGATTGCCTGACCGATTAAAAGTCCTATCGCCAGGACATCGAGAACCGCACCGACATTGAGCTTCTTCTTTCGGCAATATGCAAGAACAACCGCCGCAGCACCTATAACAGCGCCATATATGGCAATACCGCCGTTTCTTATGTCGAATATGCCCGCTATATTATTCTGATATAGCTCCCAGCTGAAAATCACATAATAGGCTCTGGCGCAGATTACCGAAACGGGCAGGGCAATGATGAGCATATTGAAAAAATCATCATGGCTTATCCCGACCTTTGGGCACTCGCGTATGCCGTAAGCCACCGCAAGCAACAACCCCAATGCAATTATTATTCCGTACCAGTATACTGAAAAACCTCCTATTGTTATTGCGGCTCGGTTTACAGTAAACGATAGCCCTATATTCGGGAAAGAAATAACATTTATCATACGCTTTCCTTCTTTACAAATTAATTGGGTCTTACAACCGAGAGAACACAGTTCTCTGTGTCAAAATGCTCACACAGACGTCTCTGTATATCCCCGTCTGTAACACGCTCTACCGCCTCTTTATAAGAGAGCGGACTCTGTCCGTTCATTATACGGCGGATAAATAAGTTGCCCATTTTCTCTACACTGTTAAAAACCTTTATACTCTGCGATACGAGAACCTTTCTCGCTCTGTCTGTGAGTTCTTTGTCTATTCCTGTCTTCCTTACCTTTTCAATCTCCTCTTTTATGCGATTATAAACCTTTTCAGGCTCGGGCGACTCTCCACCAATCAAGGTAAATCCATACTCACTTTCTATATCTGCTTCCATTCCAAAGCTTGCGTCAATCAAGCCGCTCTCATAAAGCTCAAGATACAAATCTCCGCTTCTTCCGAAAATAGCCTCGAGTATAATTTCTGTTGCAATTTCTTTTTGAAGAAGCTCATCACCGCTCATTCCTGGCGAGTTATCCTTAAATCCTATCCTGAACATAGGCTGTGAAACGGAAAGCTTTTGTTCGATATACTCCTGCACTCGCTCTTTTGGTTCTTCCTCTGCAAAGCGTCCAATTTCGCCGAGCTTTCTTTCGGGCGAAATATGCTTATCAACGATTTTGAGAGCCTCGTCCATATCTATGTCACCGACGAGCACAAGCGCCATATTCGACGGGTTATAGAACGTGTTGTAGCACTTATATAAAATTTCAGGGGTAATTTCGCTTATACTCTCAACAGTTCCCGCTATATCAATTTTAACAGGGTTGTTGTGGAACATAGCAATCAGGGTATTGAAGAAAACTCTCCACTCGGGTTCATCATCATACATCTTTATTTCCTGACCGATTATCCCCTGCTCCTTTGCGACATTCTCCTCTGTAAAATAAGGCTTGTTCACAAAATCTAAAAGTATATCAAGGTTTTCATAAAATTTCTCTGTACACGAGAACAGATACGCCGTAAGGTCAAATGATGTAAACGCATTACTTGACGCACCCGTATCGGCAAAGCGGTCAAATGCGTTGCCTCCGTCCTCCTCTTCGAACATTTTATGCTCAAGATAGTGAGCAATTCCGTCAGGAACAGTTGTCATCTCATCTTCGCCCGGCACGACAAAGCTACGGTTAATCGAACCGTATCTCGTTCCATATATCGCATAATATTTGCTAAATCCGCGCTTTTGGAAAAGGTAAACACCAAGTCCGCTTTTGTGAAGAGCGTATTGCATTTCTTCGCAAAGCTCATTATTTACAACTCTCTCTGTGCTCATTGTATGCCCTCCCTTGAGAGTACTCCCTTTAAAAAGTAAATTGTGTCAATCTCTACTTTCTTCATAACATCAGAAATCTCTTGCTTTTCAACTTTATTAATCGCGGTTGTAAGCTCCTCAAGGCTCTCCTTTGTGCCAAGTATAGCCTGACTTAAATAATAATCCTCCATACCGCGAAGACTGTCGCTGAGCGAATCAAAGCCATTCTTGAGATATTTTTTCGCCGCCGCTATTTCACTCTCTTCAATTTCGCCGTTTTTCATCTTGTCAAGCTGAAGAATAATTTCATCAAGCGCCGCTTTGAAATTCTCGGTCTGTATTCCAGAGCTTATCATCATAACGCTCTTGAATTTCGCAGTCCGTGCCGCCGCATAGTATGCAAGGCTGAGCTTTTCGCGAACATTGTTAAAAAGCTTTGAAAACGGGCTTCCGCCGAATATGCAGGTAGCGAGTGTGAGTGCGTTATATTCCTTTGCTTTAGGCTCTATACCGCAGCGAAGCCCTATACAGAGCTTGCTCTGTGCCACGTCTGCCTCTTCCTCAATTTTCTTTATTTCTCTGCCTGTGTGTTTTGCAATCTCGGTCTTTGTATACTCTGCATTTCTCGGCTCGAACGCCTTTGCAAGAATATTTTCAACCGTCATTTCCATCTCGGGTGTAACATTGCCCGATATGAAGATGTCCACCTTTGCATTCTTTAAAACATCCTGATAAAATGCATAAAGGCTCTTCCCCGTTATTGCGTCAAGGTCTTCTACATATCCTGCCTCGAACATTCCGTAGCCCTCGCCATCAAACATTGCCTCACGGCATTTAAACTCGGTATATTCTTTTTTATCATTCACAAGTCCGAGGATTGCGTTTTTAAGATTGTTCTTCTCGCTGTCAACGAATTTTTCTGAAAATCCGCCGTTTTCCGTAACAGGCTCAAAAACTATCCCGCGCAGAAACATAGCAAGCTTTTCTGTTAAATTCTCGCCTATATATTTATCTGCAATGTACTCTGTTGTAAAATAAAGAACCTCTCCGTCGCCCTTTGCCCTGACACCTGCACCAAGGCTTGCGCTGTACAAATCGTCAAGCTTTCGCGAAATATCGCGGAGCGTCGGATACTCCTTAGAGCCACGCTTTAAAACAGACGGCAAAAGTGCCGCCTGTGTAATTGTTTCACGCCCTAAAGGTATATTAAAGAATATACTCATAAGGTTGGTTTTAAATTTAGGAGCATTTATTATATGAACATCAATACCCTCTGCAAATCTTCTGCTTTTCAAATCAAACAACTCCTTATATCACGATTTTATTCTGTCGTTTCGCTCGCCTGTACGAGCTTTTCTTCCTGCTTTTTCTCAATCAAATCATCTATTATATTCTTAAGAAGGGCAACGAGCGGAACACCGATGAATATTCCCACCATTCCTAAAAGACCTCCGCCTACTACGACACCGAATATTACAAGCAACGGCTTTATCGAAAGGGAGTTTGCTATAAGCCTCGGCTGTATAATATTTGCATCGACCTGCTGGAGCACTGTAAGCACTATGACAAGAATAAGTGCACCCATAAAGCCATCGGTCACAAAAGTAATAAGCGCTGATATAAGTATTGCCACAAATGCGCCGAAATATGGGATAAGATTGAAGCTTCCTACCATAAGCGCAATCAACGCCGCATACTCTGTTCTCATAATAGAGAGAACGATAAGTGATAAGATAAAGACAATCAGAGCATCTAAAAGCTGACAGCTTATATATCTGTTTACAAAGTCTGCAATCGACTTGGAATAATATACGGTTGTTCTTCTGAATTTCGGCGGCAAAAAGCTTTTCGAAAATCTCATAAACGCACGCTTTATCTCCTTGCGCTCGAGCAGCATATAAACCGAAATAACAAGTCCGAGTACCACATCAACAACAGATGCTCCTACGTTTATAACGCTCTGTGCATACTTATTCATGTTCTGGAAATTAAATTCACTGAGGATTTTATTGAGAGAGAAAAGCTCACTGTTCAATATTTTTTCTGCGGATATATCTTCAATGGTGATTATTCCAAATGAGTTTATCCAATCTACAAGGGAATTTACTATATTGGGAAGCTGTTCCACAAACTTTGAAATACTATCCACAAGCTGAGGAATTATTGCTTTCATAATAAGAGTAATAGACGCTATCACTATCGCATAGACAATCAACACAGCAACCCCGCATCTGTGCTTGCGCAAAAACTGAAAACGGGTTTTGCGCAGTATAACTTCTACTCGTCTGCAAGGTCTGTGAAGGAGAAACGCCACCACTCCGCCTATTATGAACGGAGTAAAAAGCCCGATAAGCTTTGCGATGCCATCAATTATGATTCCAAAGTTATCAAAAGTTTTATATACGATTATTAAAGTAACCGCTATTGCAAAAATTCCCAGATACTTTTTAAATTCCTTGAATTTCAAAAGACTCACTCCCTGTAAATTAGTCTATTCTTTCATCTCCCCAGAAGAACAGTGCCACTGTTCCTGGACCTGCATGGCTTCCTACTGTTGTTCCTATATCATTTATTATAACATCTCCGTCAATAGATGTAAACCTTTCTTTTACCATATCTGCAACAGCTTTTGCATCTTCAAGACAATTTGAATTACACATATAGCACTTGTCTGAATATCCTGTGCCGCCATCTGCATGTTCTTCCATCTTGGCTACAATCTCTGCCATAACCTTGCGCTTGGTACGTACCTTTTGTCTGGGGATAAGCTTGCCCTCAAAGCTTACGTTAAGAAGAGGACAAATGCCGAGGATTGTTCCAACAAAGCCCGATGCCTTTGATACGCGTCCGCCTTTTATAAAGAATGTAAGGTCTGTTGAGAAGAACCAGTGGTGCAAACGAAGTTTATTCTTCTCTGCCCAGTCGGCAACCTCTTCTGCTGACATACCGCTATCTCTCAAATCTGCCAGCTTATCCATAAAGAGTCCGTATCCCGATGATGCCGCAAGTGAGTCAATTACAAACAGCTTTCTGTCGGGATATTTTTCGGAAAGTTCTTTCTGTGCAATAAGAGCAGAATTATAAGAGCCTGAAAGTCCGCTCGATATGCAAAGATGAACTACATCCTTACCTTCCTTTAAAAATTTTTCGAAATACTCCATATACTCATCTGCATTTACCTGCCAGGTTTTCGGCTCTGCTCCGTTTTCGAGAGCCTTATAAAACTCCTCATAGCTCATAGTCTGTCCCAGATCATCTAAATATTCCACATCATCAAGACTATAATGGAAGCAGATGTAATTTATATCCCTACTCTCTAAATGCTCGGGTTTCAAATCCACCGTTGAACAACAACTCAAAACATAATTTCCCATAATAAAACACCTTTCTGTTCGCTATAATTATTTTCTCTGCCCCACGCGAAATATGGGGAAAAGATTATTTTATACTATTTTAAAATCAAAAAATTTACATTGCCGTGGAGCTCGGCCACGGTATGGGCGTAGGGCAATTATTCAATATTTTTTGATTTTGACCAAAACGCATATTGCCCCTAAACAATTCAAACAAGTATGTTTTTATTTTATAAGAGCCACTCTTCCCACTATGCTACAGCATATAAATGCCACGATATCCACCGCCACGATAGCCGCTCCGACAGGGAGAGCAAAAACAATTGATGCCACTATTCCCACAAGGGCACAAAAAACCGAAATCAGCGCCGCAGAAATAACTACACTGCGGAAGCTCTTGAATATTCTCATTGCAGACACCGCAGGAAAAACAACCAGAGCGGATGTAAGAAGCGAGCCTGCTAAATTCATGGCAAGCACTATTATAATTGCACAGATAAGCGAAATAAGTACATTGTAAAACTTAACTCTTATTCCCGTTGCCGCCGCAAACGCCTCATCAAATGTAATTGCAAATATCTTATCATAAAAAAGCACGAAAAGAACTATTACAATCACCGACATCGCAATACAAATCCAGACATCTGTTTTTGAAAGCGTAAGTATTGAGGTAGAGCCGAACAATGTTCCGCACACATCACCGCCGACATTTGAAGATGACGGAAAAATATTGAGAAGCAGATAGCCAACCGCAAGCGCACCCACCGAGAACATCGCAAGTGCTGAATCACCCTTTATTTTAGACGTTGAGCCTGTACAAAGCAGGGCAATTGCGCAGGCAACCGTCACGGGCAGAACCACTATCATATCATTGCCTATTTTTAAAACAGTAGCAATCGCAAGCGCTCCGAATGCAACGTGCGAAAGACCGTCGCCTATAAAAGAATATCTCCGAAGTACCAAAACAACACCGAGAAGCGCAGAGCAGAGCGCTATCAAAACACCCACAATGAGCGCATATCTTACAAAGGGGTATTCAAGATAAGCAGAAACTAAATTTATAAGCTCATTCACCGTCGCTACCTCCCCTTGCAAAAGCTCTTCCCGTATCGGTTGTAAGATATTCCTCTACCGTGCCGAAGAAGGAACCGTTTCGCCCCATATGTAATATATGAGTCGCATATTTAATGGCGGCAGAAACATCGTGAGAAACCATTATTATAGTCATTTTTTCTTCTCTGTTAAGCTTTGCGAGAATAGAATAAAGCTCTGCCGTCACCATCGGGTCAAGACCCGTTACAGGCTCATCAAGGAGAAGCGTTCCGCCCGCCGCACAAAGTGCACGCGCAAGAAAAACCCGCTGTTGCTGACCCCCTGATAAATCACGAAAGCTCTTTTTAGAGAGCTTATCAATCTCAAGCCTTTTCATATTATACTCGGCAATCGCCTTTGCCTTGCTGCAAAAAAACAACCCCCGCTTTGCCGCAGTACATCCCGACATTACAACCTCTCTCACCGAGGCGGGAAAGTCGCTCTGAAGTTCTGTCTGTTGGGGCAGATATCCCGTCGACGCAGCACTGTAACCGTCGCCTGTTTCGATATTCCCCGAAACGGGTTTTATCAATCCTAAAAGAGCCTTAACCAATGTGCTTTTACCCGAGCCGTTCTCGCCCACAACACAAAGGTAATCTCCGCAATCTACGGAAAAGTTTAAATTAGACGCAATTACATTTCCGTCATACCCAAGAGATAAATCTCTGCAAATAATCTGTGCCATAAAACCTTTCCTTTCGTATTGTGCTAATCATTTAAAACCTCTTCAATAACCGCAAGATTTTCCCGCATCGCAGTTATATATGAAAATCCTGCTTTTATATCCTCATCCGTTACGGACTGCACAGAGTTCATAACATATGTCTGGGCACTCTCCGACTGCATCGCTTCTCTGACGGCACCCTCTACCGACATACTGCTTTTCTCAATTACTATCATTTTTTCAGTACCGAGAGATTTCAGTTTATCAGCAAGATAAAGGATTGTCGAAAACGACGCATCCGTTTCGCCCGAGCATCCGGGGAAAGCAGAGTGACATACTATGCCATAATCCTCTGCAAGATATATGAACGGAAATCTGTCGGCAATGACCATTTCATTCCGTTTCGCCCCTGATACAACATCTGTATATTCTCTGTCAAGCTTATAGAGAGCGTCTGTATACTCTTTTAAATTTTTATTGTATATTTCGCTGTTTTCTGGGTCTGCTTTTATTATTTCTTCTCCGATTTTTTCACACACCGATATAGCATTTTTAATCGAAAGCCATATATGCTCATCCGCTTCATAACAATCACTGTGTTCGGCCTCTGCCGTCGGTTCGTGATGATGTCCCTCTGTTTCATCCGTGCAGAGCAGTTTATCCGATATCGCGTGCATCATATTAATAACAATCTGTCCGTCAGTTCTGTTTTGCGACAAAATATCATCAATCGCTCTGTCCGAGCTACCGCCGTTATAGATAAAGATATCACTTTGCTTAATTCTTATTATGTCATCTGCGCTGGGTTGAAAGCTGTGCATTTCCTCGCCGTTTTCAAGCAGGAGCGAAACCTCAACCCCATCTGCACCCTCGGTTATATTGCGTACCCAATCATATTGAGGGTACGCCGAGCATAAAATACTTATCC
The DNA here is from genome assembly GCA_937911665.1 of uncultured Clostridia bacterium. GTDB lineage: Bacteria > Bacillota > Clostridia > Monoglobales > Monoglobaceae > UMGS1820. Next base: position 39,802 of record CALDQB010000003.1, read on the forward strand.
CATTATCTGTTTGCGTATCAATCTTATGTTTAGGCAAACTGTCACATCCGAAAAGCACAACAGAAAATACAGTTATCACGATAAAAGAAACAAGTTTTTTAATTGCACTTCCGCTCATTTGTATGCCCCCTAAACTTTTTCCTGCGTGCCGCACTCAAAACACTTGCCGAAAATAATAGTTCTGCTCTTGTCGGCAACAAAGCTCTCTTTAGCAAAGATGTCATTGATTATATCCTCCGATGCCTTCTCTGCCATATGCAGAATTTTTCCGCAATCGGTACATTTCATATGAAAATGACAGTCGCATTCACCGTCATCGTTTATAAACTGATAGAAAAAACCTCTCTCACCTTCGCGGTTGAACTTTTTAACCATTCCGTTTGCCGCAAGCTCGGTTATCAGCCGATAAATTGTGCTCTTTCCAACCGATATTTTGAGAGCAATCTCATCGGCAGAAAAGCTCTGCTCCTTGTTCGCACGCAAAAAATCAATAAGCAGTTTTTTCTGTTGAGTATTATATCTCATAACGCCAGCATCTCCAATTTGAGAATTATTCTCATATTATCTCATATTAAATACTATTTGTCAAGGTTTTTGATAAAGAATGCGTGAGGTTTGTTATTATAAAAATCAAAAAAATTTTTTGAACTTATTGCCCTATGCCCATACCGTGGCCAAGCCCCACGGCAAAGATAATTTTTTTGATTTTTCGCCTCCCTTTCCTAAAGGGAGGGGGCCGAACCCTACAATCATACGTTTGCGTATTACGTTGTAGGGTCGGGAGGGTACAGATGCCCTATACAACAAAAATCCCCGACGGAAGTCGGGGAATATAAGACTATTTCATTTCTATATAAGTCTGTGCAGCGGACAATGCCTCGTCGATGTTTTTCATAAAATTCTCGGCTCCAATCTCATCATAAAAGCCTGCTTTTTTCATAACCGCTTTAGGTTGCTTATTAACATGCGAGAAAAACACCTTTATGTCTTTATCTCTGCACTGCTTGCAGACATCTTCAAGCGCGCCGAGTGCCGACACATCAAGTGATGGGATATTCCTCATACGAAGTATTATAACCTTTGTTGTATCCTCCACAGGAACAGATGAAATCACGTCTGATGTGGCAAAGAACATCGGTCCCTCAAACTCAAACACCTGTGTGTTTTCAGGAATAGCCTTGAGTCTTTCATCATTTGAAAGGGATTCGTCTACCCACGCTCTGATACGTGTTACGTCTGACATCCTCTTCATAAACAAAAATGCCGTTACAATCAATCCAAACTCAATGGCAACTACAAGGTCAAACACAACCGTTAAAACAAAGGTCAAAACAAGGACAATTATGTCACTTTTGGGAGCGGTTTTACATATCTTTACAAACTCCCTCCACTCGCACATATTATATGCGACCATAAACAAAATCGCAGCAATGATCGGCATTGGAATCCAAGCCGCATAAGGCATAAATACAACAAGTATCAAAAGAAGTACTATTGCGTGCACTATTCCCGATACGGGTGACCTTCCGCCGTTTTTCACATTAGCGGCGGTTCTTGCAATCGCCCCTGTTGCAGGAATTCCCCCAAAAAGTCCCGAGAGTATATTTCCTGCGCCCTGTGCTATAAGCTCGGTATTTGAATTATGCTTATCATTTATCATTCCGTCAGACACAACGCAGGAGAGAAGCGACTCTATTGCCGCAAGAATAGCTATTGTAACCGCGCTCGGTATAAGCTGACGCACGGTGTAAAAATCAAACTGCGGAATCACAAACGCGGGTGCAGCATTTGAAATTGTATACAAATCACCTATTGTATTGACCTGCATATTAAACGCTTTAACCACGACCACTCCTACAACAACTGCAATAAGCGAGCCGGGGATTTTCTTGCTTATTTTAGGCCATACAATAAGGATGGCAAGACCGATAACGCCGACAAGCACACTCTGCAGATTTACTGTTCCTATACTGCTTGCTATTGCAGAGAGTTTTTCCATTGTCTCAATTGCGTGAGTACCCTCACTGAATGTCAGACCCATAAAATCCTTTATCTGTCCTATAACAATGGTGAGTGCTATTCCCGATGTAAAACCCGTTGTAATTGTTCTCGGTATGTATTTAATGAGTGAGCCAAACTTGAAAATTCCCATCAATATAAGGATAAATCCCGCCATAATCGTTGCAACAACAAGTCCGCTTACTCCAAATTGAGCAACTATGCCCGCTACAATAGTGGCAAAAGCGGCTGTGGGGCCAGATATGTTTACCCGACTTCCGCCAAGAACTGCAATCACAAAACCTGCAACGATTGCAGTATATAAACCCTTTTCGGGAGCAACTCCCGATGCTATCGCAAGAGCAATAGACAAAGGAAGTGCTATTATCGCCACAATAAGTCCCGCTACCAAATCTGCAGAAAGCTTTTTCGCATTATAATCCTTTAAACATTCGAATAACTTTGGTTGAAATAATCTCATAAAATTTTGCAGTTATCACATTTTAACTGCTCTGCCCTCCATTTTGTAGATAATATTTGCCACTTAAAAGCCCCCAGCATTGCTGAAGGCTTTTTCTATTAAAGAACCGTCATCTTCTTAATTTTGATTTCTTCCACAGGAGTTCCGCCCTCGGGGCCTCTGCGTTCAACTTCAAGGAATTTATCAACAGTTTCCATTCCCTCGATTACCTTGCCGAAAGCGGCATACTGTCCGTCAAGGAAGGTACAGTCAGCATAGCAGATAAAAAACTGACTGCTTGCTGAATTTGGGTCCATTGACCTTGCCATAGATACAACCCCGCGTGTGTGCGAGAGGGTGTTTTGTGCAAAGCCGTTCTGCATGAACTCACCCTTGATATGCTTGCCGCTTCCTCCCATTCCTGTGCCTGTGGGGTCACCGCCCTGTGCCATAAAATCGTCAATTACACGGTGGAAAATCACTCCGTCATAAAAGCCTTCCTTTACAAGACCTTCAAAATTCGCTGCTGTTTCGGGCGCATATTCGGGATAAAGCTCAATCACAAATTCTCCGCCTTTTTCCATCTCTACTCTTATTTTTGTGTTATCTGCCATTTTCTTGTCCTCCGTTACTTTTGATTTCCTTTTATCTTTTGTATTACATTATATACATCTGTCATTACTTTATCTGCCGAGTTCTTTTCTGTTACCTCGGTATTCTTTTCTATATCACAAACAGTTTTAAGATATTCGCAAAGCTCTGCTGTGCCAACTATTCTTTTTATAATATGATATCCATACTCGCTCTCTACCACATCGCTTATTTCGTTATAGCCAAGAGCAAACGCCGCCTCTTCAAATTCGGGGACCATTACCCCCCGTCCGAAAGTGTATCCGCCCGACGACTCGCCCGGGTCTTCATTATATTCTTCCATCAGGGCTTCAAAATTCTCACCGAATTTCGCTCTGATTAATATTTCCTCAATCGCCACTCTCGGCGCATCAAACACCTTACTGTCATTCATAATTAGGATATGCTGTGCCGATGCAACCTCATCGCTCTTATAATTTTCAAGAACGAGAGCCAAATCCTCTCCAATATATTTATCTCTGTGAGTTTCTATATCCTCTTCAACCTTTGCTCTCAAATTCGAAAGCTCATATACCTTTTTAAAGCCTTGTTTTGACAGAATTCCCGTCTGCCCTATTTCAAGCATCAGTTCTTCTTCGCTGTTGCCATCGATGAACTGTTGCATCATTATATCCGCCTGCTCCTTTTCATCGCCTGACAAAGCCACGCCCTTGCTCTCACCAAGATTTGCAAGGAGAACGTCTCCCAGTAGCTCATCCTTTGCTTTTTCCTCTATTCGCTCCGCTAATGTTTTGCCGTCTTCTGCCTTTTCGCCCCAATTCACTGCGGTGAAATTTCCATCAAAATCGGCGTTTGCATAAAGCTCTCTCACAGCATTTTTTACAACATAATATCTGTATTCATCGGCGGTAACTTCTCTTTCGTGGGTTGTGAAAGCAATCTCACTGCCGCGCTGAGCATCAGACCCCGCAGGATAATCCGTCGCCTGCTTTTCTCCGCAACCCGAAATTCCCATAACCATAACACATATGAAAATCAGCGATACAAATTTTTTAAAGTTTCTCATTTTGGTCTCCTTTTTCAAAAAAACTGCGCATCTTTTCTCTGTCATTTTCAATCTGCAAAGAAAGCTCGTCAAGTGTATCGAATTTTACAATTTCTCTTATAAAATCATAAAACTCGATTTCTATCTTCTCGCCGTAAAGATTGCCAAGCTTTGCATCGATATGCGTTTCTATATTTTCTATATATGCCTCGCCCTCACACACTGTCGGTTTTGGTCCTATATTGGTAACCGACGGATAGCCAGAGCCGTTTAAAACCGCACGGCTTATATATACTCCGCACTTTGGCAACACATATCCCTGCGGTATTTCGATATTCGCCGTAGGAAAACCGAGACGGCTTCCGCCTATTTGATTTCCGCAGATAACCTCTCCGCAAAGGCTGTAGTATCTGCCCATAAATTTCGATGCCGTCTGTACATCTCCCTTTGATATAAGTTCGCGGATTTTCGTACTTGAAATCCTCTCTCCCATATATGTAATTTGGGGAACGACACTCAAGCTTATCCCGTTTATATCGCAGAGTCTTTTGAGAGTATCTGTATCACCTGCTCCGCCTTTTCCAAAACGATAGTTATATCCCGCCACCACGTACTTTGCACGCAGTTTTTTTGCAAGATATCCGTTTACAAAATCCTCCGGCGATATGTTCATTATGTTCTCATCGAATTTTTCTGCTGCAATAATATCAACCCCCATTGAGAAAAGAATTTTCATTCTTTTTTCAAGAGAATTTATATATTTGCACCCTACGCCCTTTATTACCTCTAAAGGATTGTTGGAAAACATATAAACGACGGCTTTATATCCGCCCTTTTGCGCATAGTCCACCGCTTTTTTTACAATTTCCGTATGAGCAAGATGCATTGAATCAAACTCACCAAGAGCAACCGCCGCGCCCTTTATGTCTGCCAAATCCGCTATGGTTTTGTCTTTGAAAAAAAGCTGCATTTACACCGCCCCTAAAATCTGATAAAAGGTCTTAAGTATTTTCAAAACTCCATCTTCTGCTACCGATATGGTAAGAAAATTACCGCTCTCGTCATACACCCGATAGGTTGTCCCGTCCTCTGTACCCTGCACAGAAATCTGTACCCCGTTGCACATTTTACGCGCCTTATTTTTTGAAATTATAAGCTTGGGGTACTCTTCAAAGATGGCATCAATCGGTATTAAAAAGCTGTAATCCTCTTTATTCATCATTTCTTCTATCTGCTCAAGGGTATAAGATTTTTCTATGTCAAATCTCCCCGAACGTGTACGGATAAGTCCCGACATATGCGCAAAACACCCGAGTCTTCTTCCTATATCGTCGCAGAGCGTTCTTATATATGTCCCCTTCGAACAGTCAACCCGCATAGAAAATTTATTTTCTGCAAGTTTAATATCCATAATCTCGATGTTTTCTATGTGTATGCGCCTTGGTTTACGCTCTGCCTCCTTACCCTCACGGGCAAGCTCGTAGAGCTTCTTGCCGTTTATTTTTATTGCAGAATACATAGGCGGGATTTGCTCAATATCCCCGACAAATTCGGTTGCAACACGTCTTATATCATCCTCTGTTACGTTTACGGGTGCCGTTTCGGTGACCGTTCCCGTTTTATCAAGAGTATCCGTCGCAGAGCCGAGAGTTACCTCCGCAATATACTGCTTATCCTGAGCCGTCAGCATATCCGCCATTTTTGTGGCTCTTCCTATGCACATAGGCAAAACGCCGACAGCATCGGGGTCTAAAGTCCCGGTATGACCTATTTTCTTTATAGAGAGAAGCCGTCTGAGTCTGTATACCACATCGTGCGATGTGATGCCTATCGGCTTATTTATATTTATTACTCCGTTCATACGCTGTTTAAGCCAACTCCCTTTCAAGTCGGGCGAGCAATTCTCTGATATTTTCATCCACAGATTCTGCCTTGACTGAATATCCAGCCGCCCGAATATGTCCGCCGCCTCCGAAGCCTTGTGCAAGCTTTGAAACATCAACATATTTTGCCGAGCGCAGACTTACTTTATACTCCTGCTCTCCGCGTTGTCTTACATAAACGCCGACCTCTGCGCCTTTGATGTTTCCGGGCATGGTAACGATTGCCGATGCACTTGCCTCGTCTATGCCGCATTCCTCAAAATCGGCATCATTCAGACAAAGAATTGCAACCTTTCCGCCAAAATAAAACTCTATTTTGCTTGCCGCACGGCTGAAAAGAGCGAGATATTCTTTTGAAACTGTATCAAAAAGCTTCTTTGAAATATCCGCAAACGGCACGCCCATCTCTATAAGTTCTGCCGCAACTCTGTGGGTATCGCCCGTCACGGATGAATATTTAAAATTCCCCGTGTCTGTAGCAATTCCTATATACAAATCCGTTGCAGCTTCAAGGCTGATTTTTGCATTCATCTCTCTATACAGAGTATACATAATTTCGCAAGTTGACGAAACATCAGCGACAACCGTCTCTTTTGCAAAAGCCTTGTGAGTTATGTGATGGTCTATTGCTGCTGTATTTTCATGCGACGCAAATACATCTTTCCAATCAGCAAGACGTTCTATATCCGCACAATCGAGTGCAATCAACATATCACACTCATCCACAGATATTTCAGGGTTTTCGTTTGCCAAAACAAGCTCAAAAACGCTGTTTTCGATGCCGCCGCACAGATAAACCTCGGCACGCTTGTCCATATCCGTTAAAACATTTTTGAGCGAATATGCACTGCCGAGTGCATCTCCGTCGGGATTTGTATGTGTGAAAATCCCGACGCACTCTGCCCTATTGAGTTTTTCGATTACATTTTTAAACATAATTATAATTCCCTTAAAATTTCGTTTATGTGTGCACCGTACTCAATTGAATCGTCTGCAACAAAGGTAAATTCAGGAGTGTTACGCAGATTAAGTCTATGCCCGATTTCGCGTCTGATAAAACCGCTCGCACTTTTGAGCGCGGCTATTGCTCCGCTTTTATCATTCTCGCTTCCGAGAACGCTTATATATGCTTTCGCAAATTTTAAATCCTTTGTCACACGAACCGCTACAACCGTAGTCATCATAGGAAGTCTGGGGTCCTTAAGCTCGCGTATAACCGCACTGAGTTCACGCTTTACCTCTTCAGAAATCCTGTCTGTTCTGTTATATCCAGCCATAAATTATACCTTTCTTATTTTTTCTAACTTATACCTCTACCTGCTCCATAACATATGCTTCAATTATGTCGCCCTCTTTGATGTCGTTGTACTTATCAATGCTGATACCGCACTCATATCCTGAATTAACTTCCTTAACGTCATCCTTAAAACGCTTGAGTGAGCCGAGCTCGCCCTCGTGGATTACGATGCCGTCACGAACTACACGGACACTGCTGTTGCGGAGAACTTTACCATCGGTTACATACGCACCGCCGATTGTGCCGACGCCTGAAACTCTGAATGTTGTTCTTATTTCAACGTGACCGATTACCGCCTCACGGAATGTCGGCTCAAGCATACCCTTGAGAGCCTTTTCGATATCCTCGATTGCATCATAAATAACTCTGTAAAGTCTTATATCAACCTCTGCATTTTCAGCAGAAACAGTAGCGCCAGGTGTAGGACGTACGTTAAATCCAACAATAATCGCATTAGATGCACTTGCAAGCATAACGTCAGACTCTGTAACTGCACCAACCGCTCCGTGAATTACGGATACGCGTACCTCTTCATTGGAAATGCGTGAAAGCGACTGTGTAACCGCCTCAACACTTCCCTGAACGTCCGCCTTAACAATGATGTTAAGCTCCTTCATCTTGCCGGCTTCGATGTGTTCAAAGAGGTTATCAAGAGAAATAGCAGTAGCTTTTTGCTGTCTTTCCTGCTTTTCTTTGAACTTTCTCATTTCGACAACTTCGCGGGCTTTTCTTTCATCATCTACCGCATAGAACAAGTCTCCGCCCTCGGGAACCTCGGAAAGACCAAGAATCTCTGCAGGGATAGAGGGACCTGCTTTCTTAAGTGCTCTGCCCTTATCGTCATTCATTGCACGGACACGGCCTACCGCCATTCCCGCTACAACTATATCGCCAACCTTGAGTGTTCCGTTCTGAACAAGAACCGTAGCAACAGGACCTCTGCCCTTGTCGAGCTTTGACTCGATAACAGTGCCCTTTGCCATACGGTCGGGGTTTGCCTTAAGCTCTCTCATTTCAGCAACGAGGAGAACCATATCAAGAAGTGAATCAATGTTCGTTCCCTGCTTTGCAGAAACCTCAACACAGATTGTGTCTCCGCCCCATTCTTCAGGAACAAGGTTATGCTCTGTAAGCTCCTGCTTAACTCTGTCGGGGTTTGCACCCTCTTTATCAATCTTGTTGATAGCTACGATTATAGAAACCTCTGCCGCTCTTGCGTGGTTTATAGCCTCCACTGTCTGCGGCATTATTCCGTCGTCTGCCGCAACAACAAGGATAGCAATATCCGTAACCATAGCACCGCGCGCACGCATAGCGGTAAACGCTTCGTGACCCGGGGTATCAAGGAATGTTATCTTCTTATCGCCGACTCTTACTCTGTGAGCACCGATATGCTGGGTAATTCCGCCGAACTCACCCTCTGTTACATTAGTCTTTCTTATATAGTCAAGAAGCGAAGTCTTACCATGGTCAACGTGTCCCATTACAACAACAACGGGCGAACGCGGTTTTAACTGTTCAGGCTCGTCAGGAGTATCATTAAAGAGTTTATCCTCTTCTGTAAGAATTATTTCCTTTTCAAAGGTTGCTCCCATTTCCTCTGCGATAAGCGACGCTGTATCAAAGTCGAGATTTTCGTTAACAGACGCCATAATGCCGAGGAGCATAAGCTTCTTGATTATTTCTGTTGCAGGCTTTTTAAGTCTTTCTGCAAGTGTGCCGACAGTAATCTCATCGGGAATTAAGATATGGAGCTTTTCTTCCTCTTTCTTTTCCTTCTTGTCCTTGCGCACAAGAGTATCCTCGGGCGACGGCTTCTGCTTTGTGCCCATCTGCTTCTGCTTTTTCTTCTGATTAATCTTCTGCTTTTTGCTTCCCGTCTCTTTTACATTGTCGGGGATTAACTCCTCTATTTTCTCGTCGTCAATTCTGTCGAGGTCAACAGTGTTTGCACGTGTATCTACTGTTCTTACCTTGCGCACAACCTCAATGGGAGTATCATCAACAGGAGTATCCTCTGCCAATTCTTCTTTAGCAGGCTTTTCTTCCTTGACTTCCTCTTTCTTTTCTTCGTACATTGAAAAATCGCTTACTTGATTTTTCTGTGTATAGTATTCAAAAATAACATCAAGTTCATACTCCGAAAGTGCACTCATATGATTTTTTGTAGAAATATTGTAATCATGAAGCACCTGCACTATTTCCTTGCTTGGAAAGCCGAATGCCTTTGAAAGCTCATATGCTCTGATTTTTTCCATATGTCATACCTTCCTTTCTTAATTTTCATTATCACCATCTGAAAGAATTTCCGTAATTTTAGCGGAAAATCCTTCGCTGCAGACCGCGATTACAACCGCAAAGCTTCTGCCTATTGCAGTACCGAGTCTGTTTCTGTCGGCGAGTTTTATCACAGGTATGTTGCGATAGCTTCCCATATCCGAAAATTTCTTTTCGGTATTTGCTGACGCGTCGTTTGAGAGTATAATCAGCGATGCCTTACCGCCCCTGATTGCCTCTGTCGCTTTCGCTTCGCCTACCGAAAGCGCTCCCGCTTTCATAGAAAGCCCAAGAGTGCCCCATATTCTGTGATTTTCTTCTTTATCTGTCTTTATTATCATTATTAATACCTATTTCAGATAATTCCTTATAAATATTTGCGTCAATACTGCAGTTAAACGACCGCTCAAGTGCCCGTCTGCGAGCCGCATTCTGTATGCACTCTCCCTCACGGCAAATATATGCTCCTCTTCCTGAAAGCTTACCGTGAAAATCAATCTGCACCTTACCATCGCACGACTTTACAATTCTGACAAGCTCGGTTTTTTCGCGTCTTTCTCTGCACACTGCGCACATTCTGTTTGGAATCATTATTCCTCATCCCCGCCGTTATTTTCAGCAGCTGTGTCATCTGCGGAAATATCAATCTTCCAACCTGTAAGTCTTGCCGCAAGACGAACATTCTGTCCCTCTCTGCCGATTGCAAGAGAAAGCTGGTCTGCAGGAACAACTACGCTGCACATCTTCTTGTCTTCATCAACATCTATTGACAAAACTTCTGCGGGGCTGAGTGCGTTTGCAACATATTCAGCAGGATTATCGCTGTACTTGATTATATCAATTTTCTCACCGCGAAGCTCACGGATAACCTCCTGAACTCTCATTCCCTTGGGGCCTATGCAGGTTCCGATGGGGTCTACATTCTCATTTGTGGAATGAACCGCAATCTTACTTCTGGAGCCTGCCTCACGCGAGAGCGACTTGATTTCGATTGTGCCGTCGCTTATCTCGGGAACTTCAAGCTCAAAAAGTCTGCGAACAAGACCCGGATGTGAACGTGATACAACGAGGTGAACACCCTTTACAGAGTCTGCAACCTCAACCACAAACACCTTGTATCTTTCGCCAACCCTGTAGTTGTCGGCACGAACCTGTTCGTTTGGCATAAGCACAGATTCTGTGTCCTCGATTTCAAGCATTACATTTCTCTTTTCAATTCTTCTTACAACACCTGTTGCGATGTCATTTTCTCTCTCGGAATACTCGTTGACCATCTTTTCGCGTTCTGCCTCGTGTATTCTCTGAAGAACAACCTGTCTTGCAGTCTGCGCGGCAATTCTGCCGAAAGATGCAGGTGTAACTTCTTTCTCGACAACATCACCAAGCTCGTATCTGCCGTCAAGCTTCTTTGCATCCTCAAGAGAAATCTGTGTTTCTCTGTCCTCAACCTCGGGGACAACGGTTTTGCGTGCAATAATTCTAATTGCACCGCTCTCCTCGTCAAAGAGAACACCGATATCCGACACTGCACCAAAGTGCTTTTTGTAAGCGGAAATAAGCGCGCTCTCTAATGCGTCAAGCACTACATCACGGCTTATACCTTTCTCCTCCTCAATCATTTCAAGTGATTCAAAAAATTCTGAACTCATTTTTCTAACTCATCCTTTCTTCTTTTATAAAGAAACCCTGTCGGGCATTATTTACTTAAAAATCAAAATGCAGTTTTACAACTGTTGTTTCCTTTTTGGAAAACTCAAGGCTGTCACCGTTTGCGGTTTCAAGGCTGATAACTCCGTCTTCAAAGCCTGTAAGCTTTGCCGTTATCTGCTTACTTCCATTCACCGCCTTATAAAGACCGACATCGACAAGCTCGCCAATGTATCTTTCAAAATGCTCGGGCGTTTTGAGCTTTCTTTCAATACCGGGTGATGAAACCTCAAGATAATAGTTCTGTTCAATCGGGTCTTTTTTATCAAGTTCATCACTGAGTCTTCGGCTTATTGCCTCACATTCGTCAAGGCTTATTCCCCCGTCCTTATCTACATAGACACGGAGAAAATATAACCCGCCCTCTTTTACAAATTCCACATCATAGATGTAGCATCCGCACTCCTTTGCAATAGGCTCTGCCAGAGCAAGAGTGGTACTTTCCGCTTTTGAATACGCCATATTTTCACCCCTTAATAAATCAAAAGAGCGAGGATTTCCCTCACTCTCTGCCGATATCATTCACTTACTTTGTAAAATATACCACATCTATCCCATTTTGTCAAGCCTTTTGGGCAAATAATCGTTCTATTTAAATATATTTATCGCTTGCATTTTTTATCCAATATGATATAATAATTTTATTGAAGTTAGTTCCAGCAAAATGCACTACATACTTGTAGGAGATGTATTTATGCATCCCACTGACGGGAAGGATAAATCCTTCCCCTACAAAATTTATCTCTTATCAGAAAGAAGGAATACAATTTGACAAACAATTCACCCGTTAAACTCAAACCCGCCTTTAAGGATTATATGTGGGGCGGGGTAAAGCTTAAAACTATGTATGATAAAAAATCTGATATCGATATTATGGCAGAAAGCTGGGAGCTTTCCGCTCACAAAGATGGGCAAAGCACTGTCTCTGGCGGAACCTACGATGGCTTCCTCCTTACTGAATACATAGATGCGGTAGGCAAAGAAGTACTTGGTAAAAATGCCGAGAAATTTACGTACTTCCCTATTCTGATAAAACTCATCGACGCCAAAGGCAGTTTGTCCGTGCAGGTTCACCCCGATGACAAATATGCTCTGGAAAATGAAGGTGAGTACGGCAAAACTGAAATGTGGTACATCCTCGATTGTGACGAGGGCGCCTCACTCTACTATGGCTTTTCGAAAGATGTTACAAAAGAGGAATACGAAGACGCAATCCGAAACAATACTCTTACAGATATATTAAACGACGTTCCCGTAAAGCGCGGCGATGTTTTCTTTATCCAGTCGGGAACAGTTCACGCAATCGGGGCAGGAATTGTAATCTGCGAAATTCAGCAAAACTCAAATACAACCTATCGCGTTTACGATTTCGGCAGACGTGACAAGGACGGAAACACCCGTCCCCTGCATATTGAAAAGGCTCTCGAGGTTTCTTGCCTTAAAAAATCACCCGAGCTTAAGCCTATCCCCGATGGCGCCGATGTTACTCTGGCAGAGTGTGAATACTTCACCGTAAGACGTTTGAGAATTGACGATGTCTGCTATGTTCCTATAACAAATGCAAGTTTCCATTCTCTCTTTATTACAGAGGGCAGAGCCACCCTCACTATAAACGGCGAAGATTTTTCTCTTGTCAAGGGTGATACCATTTTTATTCCCGCACAAGATGACAGCTATAAAATAACAGGCGAATGTGAGCTTATTTTATCTTACATATAAAATTTTAAAAACCACAATGCCATTTGAGGTGTTTTATGAAATACGTAGTTGTTATTCCGGCACTTGAACCGGATAAGAGTTTCATCAATTACATACAAGAACTTTTGTCAGCAGGAATAGAGAAAATAATCGTTGTAAACGACGGAAGCAGCTCTGCCTGTGACGGAATTTTCGAAGAAATATCAAAAGTCGAAAATTGCTTTGTTCTTACCCATAAAGTAAATAAAGGAAAGGGCGTTGCCCTCAAAACTGCGTTTAAGTTTTATCTTAAAAACTTATCCGACTACAAAGGTATCATAACCGCAGACTGTGACGGTCAGCACGCAATATCCGATATTCTGCGAATTGGCGCAACAATGGACGAAAACCCCGACAACTTTGTTTTAGGTTGCCGTGATTTTGATAAGGAAACCCCAGGCAAAAGCCTTGTCGGCAACCGCGTCACCTCTGTTGCAATGCGGCTTTTGTACGGCATATCCTTAAACGACACTCAAACGGGGCTGAGGGGTATTCCAACTCTTATGATAAAGCCTCTGTCAAGGCTGATGGGAAGCCGCTACGAGTACGAGCTTAATATGCTTATCTATGCAAAACGTCAATGTATTCCGTTTGTAACCATTCCCATTCAGACAATATATTTTGACAACAACTCCGCAAGCCACTATCGACCGATTATCGACTCGGCAAGAATTCTCACCCGTGTTTTAAGCGGGCTTGTGTGCTTTAGTGCTTCTGCCGTATGCTCGGGAATAGTAGATTTTTCTATATATTCAGTAGGCGTTAAGCTTTTCTTCCAAAACCTCGGTCTGTCGCAAAGAATTTTGTTTGCATCAGTTGCGGCACGGCTTATCTCATCGATTGTAAACTTTGCGCTTAACCGACATATGCCTTACGCACAAAACAAAAACATATCTTCCACAATGCCGAAATACTATGCTCTGCTTATCGTTCAGCTTTTCCTTTCTTATTTCGGCGTTTACAAAATATGTGCCGCAACAGGAATGGACGAAATGCTTGTAAAGCTCATAGTTGACCTTGTTTTAGCTCTTTTTAGCTATCAAATTCAAATGCGCTGGGTTTTCTGTGACAGAACTCATAACATCACTCAAAAGAAAGAGATGATATAAAGTGAATTTATACGGATTGTTTGCAAAGCTGGCACGCTTTGTATACAGACTATTTATCCGCACCGATATTGTCGGCACTATGCCCGCGGATGATGAACCCGCCGTATTTGTTGTTCATCACCAGAATTTAAGCGGTCCGATACACGCCCTGCTCACTCTTCCAAAGCACGCACATCTGTGGGTTTACAGAGTTTTTTTTGACCGCAAAGAATGTTATCTTCAATACAGCGAATATACTTTTTCAAAACGTTTTGGTTTCCCGAAAGTTATAGCCAAAGTATGTGCGGGGTTGCTCGCACTTATCGTACCTTCGATAATGCGGTCATTTTCTGCAATCCCCGTATACAGAGGAAGTCGGGATATCGTCAAAACCTTTGACATTTCCCTTTCTGCTATGCTGCAGGGAGAGAGTGTGATAATCGCCCCCGATATAGATTATGACAGTTCTGCTGACGAAATGGGGGATATATACACCGGGTTTTTGCATATTGAAAAAATGTTTTTCAAAAAGACAGGCAGACATCTTTCATTTGTTCCTCTTGCGTATAACACGCATAAGCATAGTCTGGCCATAGGTAATGCGATACGCTTTGACGATGAAAGTTCTTTCGCCGAGCAGAGAGCTTTGGTTGCACTAAAGCTTAAAGACGCAATAAATTCACTTGAAATGGTGTAGACGATATGTGTATAACAAAAGCGTACTGAAAATCAGTACGCTTTTGTTATATTATCTTAATTCTCTTCTTTCTGTGAACCTATAGGATTAACAACGCTATATCCAACATTTACAAGATGGTCGGCAACTCTTTCAAGGCCAACTATAACCGATGAATAGTAAGGGCTTACATCTACGCTGCAATTACCTTCGGCAAGTCTTGCAAAGTGGCTGGCGATAAGCTCTTTTTTCATAGCATCTACGCTTTCTTCTAATTTTGTCAATTCAGACAATCTTTCTTTGTTTTCGTTCTCAAACACATCCATCGAAATCGCAAACATCTCCATAACATTGTTACGCATAGCAATTATTCCTTCAAGTGCCCGCTTGGAGAATGATATGTCTTTGTTTATCATTTCAATGCCAATCTCATTGAAGTTTTCGGCATGGTCACCGATACGCTCAAGGTCGTTTAAAACATGGAAGTATGAACCGATAATCTTTTCATCGCTTCCCTCAACTACTGCTGATAAGTTTATCAAAAACTCTGTCAATGCACTGTTCGTAAAGTCGATTATCTCTTCATTTTTACAAATCAATTTATTATTCTCTTTAGAGCCTGTGTCCATTGCCGCAAAACAAAGACGCGTATTTTCTTCTACCAAAGACATCATATAGTCAATTTCTTTCTTAACCTGCATAAGTGCAACGGGAGGCATTGATAAAAGTCTGTCATCAACATAAGTAAGAGTTAAATTATCCTCAGCATCCTTCTTGTCCTTGATTACTCTGCAAGAGTAATCAACAAGCTGTTTCACAAACGGAAGCAACAAGCAGGTAGTTGTTGTATTAAATATAACGTGGAACAGTGAAACTCTCATCTGGAGAGACATTGGAGAATCTCCCGGGAAAGCAGATACCAATAAGTTTACAACAGGCTCCCTGAAAATCCAGATAATAGCTGTGAACAACGCCGTACCTATTACATTAAATGTAAAGTGGATAAGTGCAACTCTTTTAGAATTAGCATTTGCACCAACCGATGCAAGAAGTGCAGTCACACAAGTACCGATGTTTGCACCGAGAACTATAAACAATGCAAGGTCAAGCGGAAGAACGCCCGTTCCAACCATTGTGATTACAACACCAGCTGAAGCAGAAGAACTCTGTATAAGCGCCGTAAATACAACACCAACTAATATTAAAAGGAGCGGAAAATCAATCATTTTGAAAATCTCGGTGAACATATTTTCAACCAAAGGATTACCAAACGCCTGCTCACTGCTCATAATATTAAGTCCAACGAATATCAAACCCAATCCACAGCAAAGACTGCCGGCGATTTTAACTTTTTCTTTTTGGGCAAAGTCCATCATCACGCCCGCAAAAGCCAAAACATACATAGCCATATTAAAATAATCATTCTTAAGAGCAACAAGAACACCCGTAATCGTCGTTCCTATATTTGCACCCATAATAATAGGTGTTGCCTGCAGAAGCGTCATAACGCCCGCATTAACAAGACCTATAACCATTACCGATGTTGCAGACGAGCTTTGGATAATCGCTGTAACCCCTGCACCAATACCAACACCAGAAAATCTATTATTGCTTATTCGCTCGAGCAAACGCTTCATTCCTACGCTTGCACTTCTTTCCAGGGCATCACCCATAAAGTTCATACCGACGATGAAAACGCCCACGCCTGCCAATAACCAAATAAGGCTCTGTACTAATTGCATAATTTCTTGTGATGATAGCATATCTCCATACTCCTTTTCTAAAAATAAATATTAAGCCAAAATCTCCGCATTTTAATTGTATCACACGGAAAAATAAGTTTCAAGAAAAATTTGACATAAACATATTTTCTGTGGAACAATTTTTTGTTGGTATCCTAATACAAACTTATGCTTTTCATATTAATATACTTAAAAGATTTGATACCTCCAAAGCAAAAAAGCATAACAGATATTAATTGACTCTATCTGCTATGCTTTTTTATATACTATTTCAAATTTTCAACCATTCGTGTTGCAATAATGAGAGCTTGTTCCCTTGTTGCATTTGCATATCCCGTTGCCTCTTCTTCGGTAGTTGTATTTTGAGGAGCGAATTTGTTACCGCCTACACCATTTATAATTTCATTAGCCGCCATAAAATAAACGCTGTCTTTTGCCCATTCAGATATTCTGCTATCATCTGCAAATATCGCAGGTTTCTTATAATCAAGCTTAAACTGTGAGTCTGTTTCAATAGTCCAATTCTTCATTGTTGCTCTTTTGAATACTCGTGTAAGCGCGGTGGCAATATAGAAGTCAACAATGTAGTTACCTATAACCTTTTGTCTATTTACGGTTACAGGTAGATTTTTCAAAAAGTCATACCAAAGATGTCGTTCTTCTTTGGTCATATTCTTTCTTAATGATTTTGCATTACCTGTTAATTTCGAATTGTTTGTATTATTCATCTCCACCTCATCCACCGCAAGCGGTCCCCCTTCCCCTCAAGGGGAAGGCTTTTTATCCCTTGTATATCAAAGTTTATGATTTTGTCAAGTTAGGGACAAAAAAATTTAATGGTTTATCGGCACTTTTTATCGGCATCTTTTATCGGCACTT
>CALDQB010000004.1 GCA_937911665.1 uncultured Clostridia bacterium
AACCCGGTTCCGCCCAAGCCGAGCCGCGGGGCGGCAATGTAAAAATTTTTGATTTGTTGTAGGGTTGGGATTTATCTAGGCCGTACGGGAGTACACGGAGATCCTCCCCTACGATTACTACAATATCATTCCCTCTGTCTGCTCTTTTGCCTCTTCCGCCTCGGTGTCGAGTCCCTGCGAAAATCTCTCTATCTTCTCTGCAATTCGGTCTCTTTCACTTCCCTCGGCGGGTGTCGGCTGATAATTATTTCTGGATGACGTCGATGAAATTGAGCAGGGAATAACCTCAAGCTCTCCGTATTCCGTAACTTCACCGTCTTTGACAGTAAAGCTTTGTCTTAAAATCATAGTATCCTTATCTCTTGGATTTTGATTTCCGCCAAAACAGAAATTGCCCATACTATATGCTATCTTTCGTCCCTTATAGGTTTCTATTCCCTGCAAAACGTGAGGGTGATGTCCGATAACGATATCCGCCCCCATATCAATGGCGTCGTGTGCAAGTGAAATCTGCGAATCCTGCGGATAATTATCGCCCTCTATCCCCCAATGAACCTCAACTACTATAATCTCTGCCCCGTCGGCTTTTACCTTGTCCATAGCCTTTGGCAGATTTCCCTCCGCCGTTCCATTGAGCGCATAAAGTCCTATAAGTCCGACCTTTACCCCTTTTACATCTATAACCTTGGTATTTAAATTCTCAAACCATACTATGCCTGCATCATCAAGATATCTTTTTGTATCTTCAAGGCTGACCTCGCCGTAATCACGGCTATGATTATTCGCAAGCGTAACCGCCTCGACAAAGCCTTCGGTCAAAATATTTACATATTCAGGCGAGCCACGAAAAGCAAAGGTTTTATCCTCTCTCGCGCCTCTGTCTGTGAGCGTTCCCTCAAGGTTTACAATGGTCAGGTCGTCGCTTTCGAAATACTCTTTCACATTTCTAAAAAAGTAACTATAGTCTCCGCCCACATTGGAAACCTCAACCGGCAGAGTTATCCCGCCGAACGCCGAATCCGTTCCAAGTGTGCAATCGCCCGCAAAGCTCATTGTAACTGTTGTTGCAGGGGATTCCGCCATTTCAACGCTCTCACCGGAACTTGGTACACTGCTCTCCTGCATACAACCACAGAGAACCATTACCGCTGTCAAAGCAAGCATTACAATCTTTTTTATATGTATTTTTCGCATATAAGCGCCTCCGTTATCAATCCTGTTAAATCCCTTTTTCATACATCAAAAGCCGAGGATATCCCCTCGGCTTTCAGCATATCTATTTAGCTCTCCACGTAATTCTGCCCTTGGTTAAATCATACGGCGAAATTTCAACCGTAACCTTATCCCCAGGGAGTATTCTGATAAAGTGCATTCTGAGCTTGCCTGAAATGTGTGCTAAAATCTGATGACCGTTTTCAAGCTCAACCTTAAACATAGCGTTAGGCAAAGCCTCAAGGACTGTACCTTCTACCTCCAAAACATCTTCCTTTGACATTAACTTTCACCTCCGGTTAACCTTTTTATCTCACGCCTTACCGTTGCGTCAACCGCATAGTCAGGCACATTATGTATTAAATCCGTATTCAAACCCATCGGTTGAATATGCTTAATTTTCTTTTTCTTGCCTTTTTCTGCCTTGCGTCTTTTGCCGTCACAAATTGTGACATAATCATCGCCTATATTTATCACAACAAAAACCTCGCCTCTGTCGTGACCGCAAAGCGAAACTACTAAATCTCCCGCTCTTGGCTTATACATCGCTTTCACCTTCCGGAAGAGTCAGTAAAAATGGATTACCCTTTGTTATAAGCACACTGTTTTCGTAGTGCGCTGTCAATCCGCCATCCTTTGTGATGACAGTCCAGTCATTTGACGCAACATATATCTGATGGTCAAACTGACAAACCATCGGCTCAATAGCCAGGCACATTCCAGCCTTAAGGCGTATTCCCCTCGCCGATGTAACATAGTTCGGCACCTCAGGATCCTCGTGAAGAGCCGCACCTACACCATGCCCGCAATATTTGCGAAGCACAGAAAAGCCGTTTTCTTCAACATAGCTCTGGATCGCCGCAGAAATATCGCTTACGCGGTTATTCTCCCGCGCAAATTTTACTCCCTCAAAAAAGCTCTGACGGGTTACATCAATAAGCCTTTGTGCCTCATCCGAGATTTTCCCTACCGCAAATGTTCTTGCGGCATCTCCGTTATAACCCATATAACAGGCACCAACGTCAACGCTTATAATATCCCCCTCTTTTAAAACCCTGTCACTTGGAAAGCCGTGTATAATTTCATCGTTTACACTCGCACATATACTTGCCGGAAATCCGCCATAACCTTTAAAAGATGGTGTGCAGCCTCTGGATTTTATATAATCCTCGCCAATTTTGTCAAGCTCTTTCGTTGTGACGCCGGGTTTAACCGCAGCGCCTACCGCGCGAAGCGCCCCATAGGTAACTTCGCCCGCCATCTTCATCTTTTCGATTTCTGATTTTGACTTTATAGTAACCATAATACACCTTTCGGTGCATCGGCGGTTATAACCGCCGATGCTTAAATTTCTTCACCAAGAGCCTTTAAAACTTCGCGGGTTGTTTCTTCTATGCTGTCTTGACCTACTGCAACCCTGAGCATTCCCTTATCCTTATAAAAACGGATAAGCGGCTCTGTCTGTTTATGATATACTTCAAGTCGGCTCTTTACTGTTTCAGGCTCGTCATCTGCTCTTGTGCCAAGTTTTCCTCCGCACTTGTCACAGATGCCATCCTGCCTGGGCTTGTTGTATTCTTTATGAAAGGTAGCAGCGCATTTGCTGCATTCTAAACGGCCAGACAAACGCTCTATAATCGTCTCGTCCAGAACCTCTATATTCAGTACGCAATCAATATCTATATCCGACTTATCAAGCGCTTCTGCCTGAGCAATAGTCCTCGGGAAACCATCAAGGATAAATCCGTTTTTACAGTCATCCTCTGAAAGTCTGTCCCTCATTACTTCAATCATAACATCATCAGGGATAAGATTTCCGCCGTCTATATACTTCTTCGCAAGAATCCCAAGTTCTGTACCCTCTTTGATATTTTTCCTGAGAATTGCTCCTGTGGAAATAGTAGGAACACTATAATATTCCTTTAACCTGTCTGCCTGTGTGCCCTTTCCGGCACCGGGCGCAGCTAATAATATAAGTCGCATAATTTACACCCTTTCGCAAATCCTTTTTAACAACTGCCCTATTAAACGGATAGAGCAGAACCTTTCCCTTAAAAAAGGGAGCGTTTCTACTCTTTCCAAAAGTTATTTATCTTATTCCAAAAATCCCTTGTAGTGACGCATGAGCATCTGTGATTCCATGCTCTTAACAGTTTCGAGTGCAACACCTACAACGATAAGAATAGATGTACCACCGATTGAGAAGTTTGAAATATTAAGTCCGAGGTTCATAAATATCGGGAGAACCGCGATAAGACCTAAGAAGATCGCACCTGCAAGAGTAACTCTCGATAAAACTCTCGAAATATAGTCCGATGTGGGTTTTCCGGGACGAATACCAGGGATAAATCCACCGTTCTTCTTCATATTGTTTGACATTTCGATCGGGCTGAACTGAATTGCCGTATAGAAATATGTGAAGAAGATAATCAGTAAGAAGTAGAGCACTGCATAAATCCAGGACTGACCTGAGAATATATACAGAAATCCTCCCCAGAAGCCGCCGCTTTCAGCAGTCTTTCCGAAGAAGCCTGCAATTGTTCCCGGGAATGCCATAATAGACATTGCAAAGATAATCGGGATAACGCCTGCTCCTGCAACCTTGATCGGAATATGTGTGCTCTGGCCGCCGTACATCTTTCTGCCTACAACGCGCTTTGCGTACTGAACAGAAATTCTACGTTCTGCCTCGTTTACCATTACAACAAAGGCAACAACTACAACTACGAGTACAACGAGTGCCAATGCCATAATCCAGCTGAGTGTTCCACCCTCAACATATGCGTAGAGTGAGGTAGCCAAACTTGGAAGTCTGGATACAATACCAGCAAAGATTATAAGAGAAATTCCGTTACCTACACCCTTTTCGGTAATCTGCTCACCAAGCCACATAAGGAACGCTGTACCTGCAACAAATGTAGATACAATGATAACTCCTGACATCCAGCCGGGATTAGTTACAGCGTGGTAACTTGAAAGAAGGAAATAAAGACCAACAGCCTGAATAAGAGCCAAAACAACTGTTCCGTATCTCTGAAGCTGTGCAATCTTCTTTCTACCCTCTTCGCCCTCTTTCTGCAAACGCTCAAGAGCGGGGATTGCTACGCACAAAAGCTGCATAATAATCGAAGCATTGATGTATGGTGTGATACTCATTGCAAAAATTGTTGCATTTTGGAAAGCACCACCGGATACAATGTCGATAAATCCAAACATTGAATTCTCCATATTGAATATCTCGCTCATCTGACTTGCGTCAAGCATAGGAACGGGAATACAGGAACCAAGCCTGAATATTACGAGCATAACAAAGGTGTAAATAAGCTTTTTCCTAAGATCTACAATCTTCCACGCGTTTCTGATTGTATCAAACATCTTATACCACCTCAGCCTTTCCGCCGGCAGCCTCTATCTTCTCTGCCGCCGTCTTACTAAATCTCTTTGCCTTTACAGTAAGCTTTCTTTCAAGCTCACCACGACCTAAAATAACTATTCCGTCGCATACTTTAGAGATAATACCCGCTTCCTTAAGGATCTGAGCTGTTACCTCTATTCCGTCTTCGAGCTTGTTAAGCTCCTCAACATTGATAGAAACGTATTCCTTTGCAAAGATGTTCTTAAATCCACGCTTCGGCAATCTTCTGTAAATGGGCATCTGTCCACCTTCGAAACCAGGACGTACACCGCCGCCACTGCGGGCATTCTGACCCTTGTGACCTCTTCCGGCTGTCTTACCGTTGCCGCTTCCGTGACCTCTTCCAACTCTGAAAGCCTTTTTCTTAGAGCCTTCGCTCGGAGATAATTCGTGAAGTTTCATAAGTACACCTCCTCCTTTTTGTCAAAAATTAGATTACGGGCTTTGCCCGAACATTTCATTAAATTATTCAGATACCTCAACCAGATGCTTAACTTTGAAAACCATACCTCTTGTCTGGGGATTGTCAGGCTTTTCTACGCACTGACCAATCTTCTTAAGACCGAGTGCCTCAACAGTTGCAATCTGATCTTTTTTGCATCCGATAGTACTCTTTTTAAGAGTAACCTTTATTGTATTAGCCATGGATAAACCCTCCTGTTCTTTTTATTAATTAACCGAGGATCTCTTCCGGCTTCTTACCTCTGAGCTGAGCAACCTCGTCTAAACTCTTGAGTGATGCCAGACCCTCTACTGTAGCTGCAACAACATTCTTGGGATTGTTACTGCGCAAGCACTTTGTTCTTATATCTCTGATGCCTGCAAGCTCGAGCACCGCACGCGCGGGACCGCCGGCAATAACACCCGTACCTTCTGCAGCAGGCTTTAAGAGAACCCTGCCCGCACCGGACTCTCCGATGATTTCGTGGGGAATTGTGCTCTTAACCATAGGAACGGTTATCATATTCTTTTTAGCTTCATCTATACCCTTGCGGATTGCGTCCGGGATTTCTGCTGCCTTTCCTGTTCCGTAACCAACGTGGCCATTGCCGTCGCCGACAACAACGAGTGCGCTGAAACGCATTGTTCTACCACCTTTTACAGTCTTAGCAACACGGTTAAGAT
>CALDQB010000005.1 GCA_937911665.1 uncultured Clostridia bacterium
GAAAATGATACCGACATATTCGATGAATGAAATTCGAGTATGTCGGTATTTTTATGCCCAAAATGAAAGGAGCAGAACTTATGAAAAAGAGAATAATATGCACAGCACTTGCCGCAACAATGTTATTATCAACAACAGCATCGGCAACTGAAAAACCCTGGTGGCTCAGTAAGTATCGAGTGACATTTGACAATGAACTTGGAATCGTAGGAGATGTAACCTTAACCTTCGCATCGGACGGCGGTAGCTTTATCAGGCCAATAACCAAAAGATACGGCGAGAGCATCAGTCTTGAAAGTTATGTACCAACAAAATACGGTTACACATTCAAAGGATGGTTCACCGATCCAAGAACAAAGCAGAATCAGGTAACAACATTTGAATTCACCAAACCTGATGTCTTGTATGCGAAATGGGAAAAGAATCCAGAAGAACCCATAAATCCAAATGATGAAATTATGAACAAGGACACCTGCTACCTCACCGATGAGGAAACAAAAATACGAAATGAAATCATTGAAGAAAAGAATAAAAACTACATAGAAGGCTTTGGCTATGTTGCACCGAGTAAAACCAAAACCATCATAGTAGACTCAGATGGTGATATAAATAAAATTGTCGGCACAATGGAATAAACACCTATATAAACAAATTGAGGTTAAGCATAAAATGTATGCTTAACCTCTTTCAACTTCAATGATTAACTTTAGTGACATTATATATCAAACACAGTAAAATGTCAAGATTTAATTGGAAACATCCCAATAACATAAGCCGATATAAGCACTTATTAGCGATAGGTAGGATAGTTTCACATGCAAGATGGATTAAACGATTGTATGGCAAATATAACGGCTTTTTGAGGGGATTTTGGCAAAGAAAAAGAGCACCATAATCTAGTGCTCGGTGGCGGAGCGGGTGGGATTCGAACCCACGTGCCTGACGGCAACACGATTTCGAGTCGCGCTCGTTATGACCACTTCGATACCGCTCCGTGTATATATAAACTCAAAAAATGAGTTTAAAGCAAATATTAAATTTTATTAGAAATCTCATTAGAAAAGAATTTCTTTATTGTCAGCACCGATTACTGAAAACCGCACTGTTACAGGGTTTGCGGAGTTTCAAGTTCCATTAAGTTCAAACAATTTCGAATGATTTCGAGTCGCGCTCGTTATCCTGTTGCGGTGCCCGAAATTTTTATCACTGCCGTGAAAAATTTCGACCGATGCCACTCCTTATTGTTCGTTGTATCGTCCGTTGGACGCGCTCGCAAAACTCCCCACTTCGATACCGCTCTGTGTGTTAATTTTTTTGATTTGGGGAGTGAAGCTCGGCTAATATAAACTATAACCTTCGTATTATATCATTACTTTCCTAAAAAATCAAGCTTTTTGGCAAATTTTATATTATGAATCATTATCTAAAATAAGAAAAACAATTTATGTTATACAAGTAAAATCCTTGACCGTGGGGTCAAGGATTTTAAAAAGACTATTTACTTTTTCCAACTTTAATTCCGTATATGATGCTTATAACGGCATAAGGTATCAGTAAAAATAGCCAGATAACCGTAGCGATTGGTGGCAAGAATACGCTCGCAATACTTAAAAGTCCCATAATAACCGATTGGATTCCTATAAATCTGTTTATCTTCCGTGCCTTTTCGGTATCAATGTCGTAATCTTTCACATAGTCAAACTTTGGCAGATAGTTGCCTGTTACAAGAAAAATAACGCCTACAAGCAAAGCTACAACTTTTCTTATATCCACATTCCAACCAAGCCCATATCCCAAAGTTATTACCTGCAAAATAATTGTCATAATTGGTATAATCCACTTTGTTACCCTTTCGAATTTTTTGCGTTCACCATATTTTTGGGCATTTATGTCATTTATAAAACAACAGAATATCTGCAAAAGCATAATTAAAAGAGGAAGTCCAAAAACTACAAATCCCTTCGGTGCAAAATTATCGGCTTCATTATTGATGTTAAAATGAATTGCCATTGTATCGGGTAAACTATCCCACAAAGCAATTCCCAAAAGAATAGGCAAAAGGCAGACAATGCAAGTTAAAATAAGACTTTTCCATTTTATAAATTTCATCATTTATTCCCTCCTAAAGCGTAAATCCAGGTTAATACCTCTTCGAAGACCGAGGTGTTCAGCTCGTAATAAATAAAGTTTTTGTGTTTTTGTTCGGTGATAAGGTCTGCGCTTTTTAGCTTTGACAAGTGATATGAAACGGTCGCGCCTGTCAGATTGAATTGCTCTGCAATTTCGCCCGCAGACTTTTTGCCGTCCCTCAGCATCTGCAATATATCGCGCCTTACAGAATCGGATATAGCTTTTAAAGTTTCGTTCATCCCCATTTAGTTCACACCCTCGCACATATTTAGAAATATTTCTAAATAGA
Organism: uncultured Clostridia bacterium; assembly: GCA_937911665.1. Taxonomy (GTDB): domain Bacteria; phylum Bacillota; class Clostridia; order Monoglobales; family Monoglobaceae; genus UMGS1820. The sequence continues at coordinate 2,420 of CALDQB010000005.1, forward strand.
TTATAGCACGCCCGAAACATAAAGTCAACATCTATTTAAAAAAATATCTAAATATCTATATTGTTAATCAAAAAAGTATTGCAAAATGAAAAAGATATGCTAAAATAATAGTAAGATATTTTTGAAATAAAAGGAGTGTAGTATTATGAACAAATATGCAGGAACACAGACAGAAAAAAATCTTGAGGCGGCGTTTGCCGGTGAATCTCAAGCGAGAAACAAGTATACATACTTTGCTTCAAAGGCAAAGAAAGAGGGCTTTGAGCAGATAGCGGCGTTATTCTTAAAAACCGCTGATAACGAAAAAGAACATGCAAAAATGTGGTTTAAGGAGCTTCATGGAATAGGCAGCACAGCAGAAAATCTTGCAGACGCAGCAGAGGGTGAGAATTACGAATGGACGGATATGTATGATGGCTTTGCGAAAACTGCAGAGGAAGAAGGATTTGCCGAGCTGGCAGAAAAATTCCGCCTTGTTGCAGCTATCGAAAAGCACCATGAGGAGCGTTACAGAGCTCTTCTTAAGAACATAGAGATGGCAGAAGTTTTTGCAAGAAGCGATGTAAAGGTTTGGGAATGCCGCAACTGTGGACACATCGTTGTGGGAACAAAGGCTCCCGAAGAATGTCCGACCTGTAACCATCCGCAGAGCTATTTTGAAATAAGTGCACAGAACTACTAATTAGCATATGAAAATGGCAGACACGAAAGTGTCTGCCATTAGTATTTTAACCATTCTCAAGAGCCTGTTCGAGCCAGAACATACCGATGTCAAAAGCCTTGTAAAGACCGTCACGCTCTGCCTGGCGTACAAGTTGTGAACGCTTGCCTTCGTTGGTTTTGAGCTCTATTATTACACGCTTTGCAACCTCTATATCTTCGAGGGGTTCGCGGTCTTCAAGCCTGAAAACAACGATGTACTTATCCTCGGGGTTGCCGTAGTATATTTCGTTGCCGCAACGAAGCAAGGGCTTACCGTTATAGGTCAGCATTTTTTTATCCTGCGTAGCAGCTTTTTTGCCTGCGCTTTTAGCTTTTGCTTCTGCCATATACATCAACCTTTCTTCTTTTATTAAAGATCTATATTCTGGTCGCGTCCCGGGCCTACGCCGACAGAGGCGATTTTACAATCACAAAGTTCTTCAATTCGGCGGATATAATTCTGAGCAGCAACGGGAAGTTTATCAAATTCCTTAATATTGCTGATATCCTCATCCCAACCGTCAATTTCCTCGTAAACGGGTGTGCACTCTGCAAGCTCTTCAAGTGTGGGAGGGAAGTCGGTGATGATTTCGCCGTTTTTCTCATAAGCTACACAGATTTTAATCTTGCCAACTCCGCCAAGCGGATCTATCTTGTTAAGAACGATAGAGGTAAGGGAGTTGGTTCTGACAGCAAATTTTGCAATAACTGCATCGAACCAGCCTGTTCTTCTGGGTCTGCCTGTTGTAGTTCCAAACTCGTGACCATTCTGACGGATTTGTTCGCCTATTTCATCATCAAGCTCTGTGGGGAAAGGACCATTACCTACTCTGGTAGTGTATCCCTTCATTATACCGATACACTCATCAATCAAGGTCGGGCCGATACCGCTTCCTACACAAACACCGCCGGAAATGGGGTGCGATGATGTAACATAAGGGTAAGTGCCGATGCCGATATCAAGGAGTATTCCCTGCGCGCCTTCGAACAAAACTTCCTTTCCGTCCTTTATGCCGTTGTAAAGGAGGGGAGTTGTATCTGTAACATAAGGTGCAAGACGTTTTGCATACTCTGAATATTCGCTGATAATAGCTTCTGCATCAAAGGGCTTGCCGCCGTAGACAAGCTCGATGAGTTTGTTTTTAATCTTAAGGTTTTCGCAAACCATATGACGGAACTTATCGGGATTGATAAGGTCGCACATACGGATGCCGCAACGCTCTGCCTTGTCCATATAGCAAGGACCGATACCTTTCTTTGTTGTACCGATATCACCTTTGCCTCTTGCTGCCTCTGAAAGACCGTCAAGCTCAATATGATAGGGCATAATAACGTGAGCACGCGCATCGATTTTGAGATTCTTTGTGCTGATACCCTTTTCTTCCATACCATCGATTTCGGCAAGGAGAACCTTGGGATCTACAACAACGCCGAGACTGATGATGTTGAGTGTTTCAGGATTTAAAATTCCCGACGGCATAAGGTGAAGTTTATATGTCACCCCGTCGGCTTCTATTGTGTGTCCGGCATTGTTACCGCCGGAGGTTCTTACTACAATATCGGATTTAGCAGCAAGTATATCAATTGTTTTGCCTTTGCCTTCGTCGCCCCACTGAGCGCCGACAACAACTTTAGTTGGCATATCTATCCCTCATTTCAATATTTATAAAGTAATTAGCACCAACCTTTATAATATCAAAAATTTGGTGCAATTGCAAGTAGTATTTCAAAATTTCTGTTAAAAATATTATTCACCGAAAAGTCTGCTGATAAGGGTGTATCCGCGTTCGGTGTAAAGCCCTGTTTCTTCGGCGTTTTTCTCGGTATATGATGAAACGCCCGAGTTCGCCTCATCGTCGCTCTTGTATAAGATGTACGGAATAGGATTCGAAGTATGAGTCATAATATCAAGAGGGGTAGGATGGTCAGGCATAAGGAGCATACGGAAGTCCTCACCGCTGTTCTTTAAGTATTCGTAAACGGGTGCAACGATCTTTTGGTCAATCAACTCGATTGCTTTGACTTTGTTGTCAATCTCTTTGCGGTGACCAGCCTCGTCTGCGGCTTCAAGGTGGATATAAACAAAATCAGAATCTGTATGGAGAGCCTCTATAGCGGCATTTGCTTTGCCGTCAAAATTTGTATGAACAGTACCCGTTACATTTTCAATTTCGGGAACATTCAGTTCAGCGAGGGCACCGATGCCTTTGATAAGGTCAACGGCAGAGATTACCGTTCCCTTAACGCCGAACTTGTTTGCATATGTATCAAGAGCGGGTTTTGTTCCGTTACCCCAAATCCATACCGAGTTAGCAGGATTAAGACCCCTTTTTATTCTGTCAAGGTTGATAGGATGGTCTTTTAATATATCATAGCTTTGCTTCATAAGTGACAGAATAACCTCGTTTTCAGGGAGGTAGCTTCCCACAACCCTGCCCGAAATATCATGGGGAGGAGTAAGTGAAAAATCGTTTTCTCTGTCATGCCATACAAGAAGATGACGATAACTTGTGCCACCGAAGAATTCATATTCTGCGGTGCCAAGCTTTTCGTTAACTGCGGCGATAAGCTGATGTGCCTCCTCGGTGGTTATCTCGTCGGAGCTGTAGTCAACCATTGTTTTGTCTTCGTAGTTAGGTTCATCAGAGAGGGTTACTACATTTGCACGGAACGTTGTATCGGTAAGCTTTAACGGGATACCGATTGAGGCAGCCTCCAGAGGAGAACGCCCTGTATAATATTCTTGCGGGTCATAGCCGAAAACGGCAAGGTTTGCCACATCGCTGCCGGGAGGATACCCCTCGGGAACGGTAGTAACCATACCAACTTCGCCTTTTGCGGCGATAGAGTCTATTGTGGGCTTGTTTGCAGCTTCAAGCGGAGTCTTGTTCCCAAGTTCGGGAACAGGCGTATCAGCCGCACCGTCAAGCAAAACAACTACATATTTCATAAAATCCACAGAGCCTTTCTGCCCACTGGTATTAAACACCTCTTACCGTGGGCGGATAAGGCGTGTGACGGGATAGATTATGTCCCTTAAAAAACTGAATTTGTATAAATTATACACCGAAAAAACATAATGTGTCAAGGCGGAGCGGGTTAAAGATAAAGAGAAATTTACAGATAAAAAGAGTTGCTTTTATGAAATTTCAACAAAATTCTTGCATTTTTGGAAAAATAGAGGTATAATAGAGAAGATTAAGGAGATGCTCTTGTAATTTAGATGGAGGTGCGTTATGCAAAATCGTTTGTTTCAGAATACCCTGATACAGCTTAAAAAGGATATAAAGCGTGTGGTAGGAATTATAGATGATATGGAGACTATCGTCGCCTGCAGTGATGAAATGCGCATCGGGAACACTATTGACAACATACTTACTGTGTTTGATGCTCCCGGGGAAATAAAGTGTATTGGCGGGTTTAGTTATAAGAAAATAGAAACATTCAATAAGATGGAGTACCTTGTCTTTTGCGAGGGTGATGACGAGATTGCTGCCAATGCGTGTTCAATGCTCGGCATACATTTTCTCACTCTTAAACAGTATTATGATGAGAAGTATGACCGCAACAGCTTTGTCAAGAATATAATTGTTGACAATATTCTGCCCGGCGACATTCTTTTCAGAACGAGAGAACTTCATCTTGCGATTGAGGCAAAACGTGCAGTGTATCTTGTCCGCGTATCGAGAATGGTAGAAAATTCGGTGATAGAGATACTCCAGAATCTTTTCCCCGACAGAAAAAAGGATTTTGTTATAAGAATTGATGACCACGATGTAGTTGTTATCAAGGAATTTGAGGGCGAGGTTGAAAAGGCAGAGCTTATGCAGGTTGCGCAGGATATTTATGATACTGTCAGCGCCGAAGAAATGGTTAATGTTTCGATAGGAATATCTACTGTTGTTGACTCTGTTCAGGAGCTTGCGCAGGCATATCGTGAGTCAAGAATTGCGCTTGAAGTTGGCAAGGTATTCGATATAGAAAAGAATATGATAAGCTACAGCAATCTTGGCATAGGGAGACTTATCTATCAGCTGCCTACAACACTCTGCGAACTTTTCCTTGACGAAGTATTCAAAAAGGAATCTATAAATGTTCTCGATAGCGAGACCATATATACAATTCAGAAATTCTTTGAGAACAATCTTAATGTTTCGGAAACATCAAGAAAGTTATTCGTTCATCGAAATACGTTGGTTTACAGACTCGATAAAATCAAGAAACTCACAGGGCTTGACCTCCGTGAATTTGATGATGCGATTATATTCAAGGTTGCGATGATGGTAAACAAGTATCTGACTTCAGAGCCTACCAGAATTTAGTGTTTAAAGGCCGAGGGTTAACCTCGGCTCTTTTTATTCCCTAAAGCATAGCATAACATATTTAAGAATAGGATAAGATTAAGGAGAGAAAAAATGTATATTAAAAAGTCAAGGCTTATAGCAGGGGCGCTGACTATTATAATGATTACAGCGACCATATCTGTGGCAATAGTAAACCCGTTTGGAAGCGGGCACATAATGGATTTTTTAAAATTCTCGATTGTATCAAAGACGATAGGAAGTGTATATTACGAAGATATCGACGGAAAAGAGGCGGCAAATATGGCAATAGCGGGTGTTGCTGCCGCTACGGGAGACCCGTACACGGGTTTTCTGTGGGGTGATACCGCCCGACAGTATATGGAGGAAGTAGAAGGCGATTATTGCGGGGTAGGACTCTATATCGAATATGATATGGAACAAAACCTTGTATCCGTTGTCTCCGCAATAGCGGGCAGTCCTGCAGAAGCAGAAGGCATAGGAACGGGAGATAAAATTATCAGGGTTGACGGAGAAGTATATTTGGGCGAAGAACTTACAGAGGCTGCTAATCGTATGCGGGGCGAAGAGGGGACAGAGGTGACCTTAACCATACGCTCTGCAAAAACGGGCGAGGAAAGAGATGTAACTCTTACGAGAAGACATATTGAAATTCCTGCTGTAACGGGTGAAATGGTTGATGCCAAAGTCGGACGAATAAGTATAAGTCAGTTTACTGCAAATGTATCTGAAAGATTTAAGGAAAAGTATGATGAATTAAAGGGGCAGGGGATGACCTCGCTTATAATTGATTTGCGAAACAATCCGGGCGGATTGCTCGATGAGGCGGTAAATATCGCAAGTATGTTTATAGACAGAGGTAAGCTTATAACCTACACTCTTGATAAGAGCGGGAACAAGGAAGAGTATTTCTCGGCATCTGAAGCGGATGTTACACCTGACCTTAATATGCCCGTTGTGATATTGATAAACCAAGGCAGTGCCTCCGCAAGCGAGGTGCTTTCAGGTGCGATGAAATCTTATGATAGGGCCGTGCTGTTGGGAGAGAAAAGCTACGGCAAGGGCATTGTTCAGGGGGTATTTGAAATAGGAGAAGATATATTGAGCGTAACTGTTTCAAGATATTATACGCCCGATGGAGTTTGCATCCATGGCGAAGGTATTGGACCTGACCTTGAGGTAATTATGGATGACGAGAAGTCAGCATATTTGAGCAGTCTGAAAAAAGAGGAGGATAATCAACTTCTTGCAGCAATTGAATTTTTGAATATGGAATGATAGTTACAGGAATAATTTCGGTGCCGAAGAAAAGAACCTCTCTTGCGGGAATGTTGTTTGGAGGGGTAAGGATAAAAGAGGAGTTTGGAAATAACCCTACTTATCTTGTCGCGGAAACGGCGGCGGGGGAGCGGGACCTTGCCCGAATGAGCAAAGCGTCTGTAAGGAGAATTATGAGACGGGCGGAAAGAAAGCTTGGGCGTTTGGGGGCTATGTCAGTTCTTACGGCACAGAATTGCAGGGAATATGCTCCGCTTATTAAAGAAAGAGTACAAAGGAGCTATTCTATACCTGCATCCAGAATTTTTGAGGGCTTTGGTGCCGCACTCAAGATAACGGGGGAAAATGTAATCAGAAGCGTGCTCGTGATAGACAGAGCGCTTACTGCGGTTTCGTACGAAAAGCTTGAAAAGCTGTGCAAGGCAACTGAAAAAATCAGTATTTGTACGCTGGATACGGAGCGGGCAGAGAAAATGGGGGAACGGCTTTTTTGTGAATACGGAGTATGTATTCAGATAAAGAGTGGCATTTGCGATGATGATAAAAGGAGAGCGCAGGCGGTAGTTGACGCAGACAATGCAAAGGTAAGGATTGGCGATTTTTGCATAGAGGGAGCGGAATTCTGTTCAAAAAGCGGGGATTACAAGCTTGATGCGGCAGAGGAGGCGGCGTGTCTCGGAGAAGAAAATACGCTTGAGATTGAAAAATGGATATCGGGCAAGCGGGCAATAAAAATCGGTTGACAAAAATGCCCTAATGTATTATAATTAACTGATATGTTATGTGGGCGCAGAGTGTGAAAATCTGCGCGAAACGGAAAGGATGAGTTTAAATGGAAAATAAAAAAATTACTCTCACAAATGAGGGTTTAGCGAAGCTGGAGGAAGAGCTTGAATATCTCAAAACTAAAAAACGTAAAGAGGTTTCCGAGAAGATAAAGGTTGCTCTCGGCTTTGGTGACTTATCCGAGAACTCAGAGTATGACGAAGCTAAAAATGAGCAGGCTCAGGTTGAGCTCAGAATAGTAGAGATTGAAAATATGCTCAAAAATGTCGAGATTATCGAAGCGGATGAAATCGACAGAACAAAAGTAGGAATAGGAACAAAGGTTAAGATTCTCGATGTAGATCTTGACGAAGAAGAATGGTATACAATTGTTGGTTCTACCGAAGCAGACCCCGTAAATGACAACGAAAAGACTATTTCAAACGAGTGTCCCTTGTTTATGGCAATAAAGGGTAGGGGTGTAGGAGAGTCGGCATATCTTGATACTGCTGACGGAACCATTGAGTATAAAATTCTCGGCATTGAATAGCACAAATGATGCGGACTGATTTTGGAAAGGGACGATAAGATGAGTGAAAATATAGCACAAAACGTTGCGGCAGAAGAAAAGGATCTTAACGAAGTTTTAAAGGTTCGCCGCGAGAAACTGGCAGTTCTTTGTCAGGAGGGTGCAGACCCGTTTGCAATAACAAAGTTTGACAGAAGTAACAGCGTAGAAGACATCGTTGATAATTATTCTGATTATGAGGGCAAGGTTGTAACGGTAGCCGGCAGAATGATGTCAAAGCGTGTAATGGGCAAGATGTCATTCGCAGATTTGCGCGACGGAAGCGGAAAAATTCAGCTTTGCGTTAAGCGTGATGAAATGGGCGAGGAAGAGTATAAGAGCTACAAGAAGATGGACATTGGTGATATTATCGGTGTTACGGGTGAGGTTTTCACTACTCAAAAAGGTGAAATCTCAATCAGAACAAGCGAGATAGTATTGCTCAGTAAATCATTGCGTCCTTTGCCTGAAAAATTCCACGGACTTACCAATACGGATTTAAGATACAGACAGCGTTATGTTGATTTGATAATGAATCCTGATGTAAAGCAGGCTTTTATAGTAAGAAGTAAGGTTGTAAGAGCTATAAGAAATTATCTTGACAATCGCGGATATATGGAGGTTGAAACTCCTATCCTTAACACAATCCCAGGCGGTGCGAATGCAAGACCCTTTATAACTCACCACAACACACTCGATATTGATATGTATTTGAGAATTGCGCCCGAACTTTATTTAAAGCGCCTGATTGTCGGCGGTTTTGAAAAGGTTTATGAGATGGGCAGACTCTTCAGAAACGAGGGTATGGACATAAAACATAATCCCGAGTTTACAACAATTGAGCTTTACGAAGCTTATACGGATTATGAGGGTATGATGAATCTTACCGAGGATATGATTCGTACAGTTGCGCAGGAGGTTCTCGGCACAACAACAATTACTTATCAGGATGAGGAAATAGACCTCGGAAGCCCCTGGTGCAGAATGACTATGATTGATTCAATCAAGAAATTCACAGGTGCTGATTTTGGAAAGACAAAGGATGCGGAAGAAGCAAAAGCTCTTGCAGAGTCTATCGGTATAGAGTTTGAGGAGGATTCCGCTCCGCTCAGCAGAGGCGAGATAATTGCCCTTGCGTTTGAAGAGAGAGTAGAGGACAAGCTTGTTCAGCCGACCTTTATTACCGAGTACCCCGTAGAGATTTCTCCGCTTGCAAAGCGTATGCCGTCAAATCCCGAGTTTACCGAGAGATTTGAGGTGTTTATCACAAGACGCGAGTTCGGAAACGCTTTCTCGGAGCTCAACGACCCCATCGACCAGAAAGAACGTTTTGTAAAACAGGTTGAAAAGCGCGAAGCAGGCGACGAGGAAGCAGGAATGATGGATGAAGATTACGTTAACGCACTTGAGTATGGCTTGCCTCCCACAGGCGGTCTTGGAATCGGTATCGACAGACTTGTTATGCTCCTTACCGACAGTGCCTCAATCCGTGACGTACTTTTATTCCCCACAATGAAGCCGTTGGATAAATAAAATGGCTTAAAACAGGCTATTTCAAGCATTTACAAAGGTTGATATTTGTTATTTTACGACAGAGTTACGACCAAATAAAGAGAACACGCTAAAAACAAACACCCTCAAAGGATGATTGTCCTATGAGGGTGTCGTCATATTAAAAATATATAAAAGACCATTTAACATTGAAAATGCAAGCGTGGTATGTTATAATTATTGGTAGCAAACTACAAATGGAGGAAAAGTTATGAAAAAGGTATTATCGGTATTAATGATTACAATTATATTGTTTTCAACAATGACGTTTCCTGTGTCTGCAAACACAGGAGAAATTAGTGTTTATTTAGATGCTGCTAAAATTGAGTTTGATGTTAAACCTCAAATTATCAACGGCAGAACAATGGTGCCTATAAGAGCAATTTTTGAAAAAATGGGTGCGGTTGTGGAATGGGATGGAAATACAAGCTCTGCAATTTGTACCAAAGGCGATACAGTTGTAAAGATGACCGTAAACAGTATGGATATGTATATCAATAATCAATTAACCAAAATGGATATTTCTCCGGTTGTTATTGACGGCAGAACTCTTGCTCCAGCAAGATATGTAGCAGAAGCTTTCGGCGCGGATGTTCAGTGGAGTCAAAAAAACAATTCGGTTGTTATCTGTTCAAAAGATGTTTATGCTTATGCAGATTATCCTGATATTCCGGATTTGGGAAGATGCTACAATATTTCTATGTTAAGTGAAACTGTTCAAGATGGATTCAAAGTATTCTCTTATGTATATAGTGATATGAGCAACGACGATTATTATAGCTATTTGTATGATAATTCTGCTTTGGTTTTGGGTAAGTATGCCGAAGAGACTGTTGATACGACAAATGGTGTGGTAACAATAGCATATACAAAAAGTGGTGAAGTTGAGCCAAGATATTTTATTGGTGCAAGCTACGGCGAAAATGGTTCAATGATTTTCGTTGTGATGATACCTATAGAAAAGGTTGCTGAAACGGTAGAAAATAAAGTTACATTATATGCGTTAGATGGAAGAACAATAGAAGTTTTAGAGAGTGAAGTCAGTTCATACCTAAATGTTGGTTGGTATAGAACATTAGCTGAAACACAACAGACAATGTATGCCCCTGACGGCAGAACAATTACTGTCTACAAATCAGAAGTTTCTGCCTACAAGAATGTCGGATGGTATGAAACACAATCTGAGGCGTTGGCTGCCAACAAAACTACAAATAATTCGTCAACCTCAAACAACCCCTCAGCTGACGGGAATTATTATAGAACCCCTACCGGCAAAAAGTATCATTTAGACCCTAATTGTGGTGGAAAGAACAGTTATAAAACAACAAACATTTCTGGTCTCTCCCCTTGCTCTAAATGTGCTAAATAATATATCATAGGTATAGAGTTATGAAAAAGCATAATAAATTACTAATAATTCTTTTAGCTATTATATGCAGTATATGTGTTTCTCTTTCCGTATCGGCTGCGGATGATACCGATGTCGTTGTAAGTCTGCAGATTAATGATCCGATGATGGAAGTCAATGGCATTGAAACAGCAATAGATGTAGGGCGTGGTACTAAACCAATAGTGACTGATGGTAGAACACTTGTCCCGATAAGAGCAATTATCGAAGCGTTTGACGGTGTTGTTGGTTGGGATGGTGCTACACAAACTGTTGAGCTAACTATGGCTAATGATGTTATAACGCTTGTGATTAACAACAAGACGGCATACCTAAACAACACCGCACATACGCTTGACGTTGCTCCTACTGTTATAAATGGTCGTACAATGTTACCTATCCGTTTTATAGCAGAAGGTTTTAATCTTGGAGTAGCATGGGAAGGCGATACTCAAACAGTTACGATAATTCGAAACACCTTTGATACTCAAGAATATAATTACTTAATGACTGTTGTCCCTGCTTATTCCGGTTCGCCGTATGTTGAAATCAACAATGGAATACCGCTTTTTAAGGAATATGAAATTATCGGTGGCTCATTCGAATATTATAGCACGCTTGATGAACTTGGTCGCTGTGATGTATGTATGGCTTCCGTTGGTGAGGATATAATGCCAACCGAAGAAAGAGAGAGTATAAGCTCTATAACTCCAACAGGTTGGATAAATGCAAGTTATGATACAATCTCTGGTAAATACCTATATAATAGATGCCATTTGATTGGTTATCAGTTGACAGGTGAAAATGCCAACGAAAGAAATCTTATTACCGGAACAAGATATTTAAATATAGACGGAATGCTCCCATTTGAAAATTTGATTGATGATTATATAGAAAATACAGGCAACAATGTAATGTACAGAGTAACACCTGTGTTTAAGGAAAATAACCTTGTTGCTGATGGCGTGCTGCTCGAAGCCTACTCCATTGAAGATAACGGACAAGGTATTTCGTTCTGTGTGTACTGCTATAATGTTCAACCTACTATAATAATAGACTACACAACAGGAGCAAGTCGAATGGAAAACGATAGATCAAATACTGAAAAACCCCCTCTTGAACCTGCTGCTTCAAACAATGAAAATGCAACTTCGGGAGTATATCGCACGCCTTCAGGCAAAAGGTATCATTCAGATGCTCAATGCGGAGGAAAAAACAGTTTCTCCGTTACAATGACAGATGCCTTGAATGCAGGGCTTACCCCTTGCTCTAAATGTGCAAAATAAAGCAATAAAAACAAAAACACCAACTTTCTCAAAAAAGCTGGTGTTTTATTTTTTGGTCGATTTTTTACAGTTTCATTACAACGTCATAAAAGCCATATGGGTATGGCGTTCGCGTCAAGCGGCAAATGCTGGCGAACGAGAATTGCATCATTACATAATAAAGAGGACAATGGTAATTCCATTGTCCTTTTTGAGTGTTTGAAGAACGATTTAATTATTGATATCTCTGTAATTTATTACAGGCTCTAAACTTGACAAGTTGTTCCAAAGCATATGCTTTACATATCCATCAGAACTTGAAGTCTCGAAACGATATTTTTCATTCGGGAGCAATTCTATTGTGTCAACAAAACAATTTTTCAATGCGTTGCCGTTATATAGTGTGCATATGGCAGAGAATGTCTTATTGTTCTCGGAATTGTTATAAATAACAGAATATACTTTTTCGTTCTCTGAATTTATAGGCGACATAAATACAGGTGTTGATTTGAGCATTTCTTTTATAAAGCTCTCAAAATTAACAAGCCCATATCCATAATAGACATCGTATCCTGCTTCCCCTAAATCCTGAGAAGATACCCGTAATATTTCTTTAAATCTGGTTGTGTCTATATCTTTGTCGATACATTTTGCAATAGCGGCAAGTGCCGAAACGTGCGGAGCGGCAAATGATGTTCCGTCACCGATGGAATAAAGACCTGAACCTGTGCCTAAGCTTATCACATTTTCGCCGGGGGCGGTTACAAATACGCTTTCGTTATATTGTGAAAACCACGATACAACAGAGGCTTCGTCAACCGAGCCGACCCCGACAACATTGTCGTATCCTGCAGGATAATAAACCGTCGTTTCGCCGTCATTACCAACCGCAGAAACTACAATTGCGCCATTATCTACCGCGTATGTTATTGCGGTTTCAAGAGTAGAAGCGTCTGCAGGAACACCAAGACTCATATTGATAACGTCACAATCATATACATCGATTGCATCATATATCGCACCGAGTATATCGTCTACATAAGTGTCAGTATCTTTTTCAAAGCATTTAAGCGGAACGATTTTGCTTTTATAAGAAATACCCCTGCTCTCTGATGCAATAATTCCGGCTACAAATGTTCCGTGCCCGACATTGTCGGCGGTATCAGTGGTTCCGGTAAGATAATTCTTTCCTGCAATAATGTTATCCTGAAGTTCAGCGGCGGGGTATAAACCCGAATCAATAATACCAATTCTGACTTCATTGCCAAAGCAACCCAGCTCCCACGCGAAATTGCAGTTTACAGCATCAAGATTCCAGGTGTCACCGAGCAACTCAACCTTGTAGTTAGGCTCGTAATTTTCGACAATGCCCGCCTCTAAATACTCGGCTAATTCTTCTGATGATAAAACAACGTAATCCCTCTCATTGTCGGGGCAGAGCCCATATAAGCTCACCCTGTCTTTTAGCGTAACAATGTACGTACCATCATCTGCAAATGCCGTGTGAGGAAGCACAAGAACCAATAAACATAATAAAGAAAATATAAATCGTTTCATTTTCATCACCATTTTATAAGTAATTTTGGTTGTGTTACTACATAGCTGAATAAAGTTGATTTTATAATTTAATTATATCGTATGATATTTGAAAAGTCAATGATTTGCATAGGGCGGTTTACAAATCACCCGAATTGTAAACGTACTGTCCCTACAATCTAATATTAACGAAGTTACTGAAAAAACAACGGCATCTCTATAACAGAAATGCCGTTGTTTTTATTTAATCTTTAAATTCAAATAATTTTTTTAGCGGAATATTTAATGCTTCAGCTATATCTATCAATGTGTCCAGTGTGCAGGAACAAGCGGCGGTTTCAATCTTTTGCATATATGTTCTGCTTATAGCACACTTTTCTGCTAATTCTATCTGTGTTAAACCTTGCTCTTTTCTATAATGTAAGATGTTTAAACCTATACCCAGCCAAACATCAAAATTTTTATTCTTCATTTTAGCTCACCTCTACAATACATATTATATTCCGAATTTTAGAGGTTATCAACAATCAGAATTTTCTCAAATGCAAACAATATGATTGCATTTGCAACTGAATTATAATGTAATACAATCAAATCGTTTGTTTTTGAGATTTAATAGAGTGTCTTTGCGAATATTATTTTGATATTGCAAAGGCAATTCAAAAGGGGCAAAGGCAATGAATAAAATATGTTGTTTTGCGGGACACAGCGAAATCTATCATACGGATGATATATATGATAATTTAATAAAGCTTATTGAAAAATTAGTAGTAGAAGAAAAAGTTTCGGAGTTCTGGGTTGGCAACTACGGAAATTTTGATAGACTTTCCGCCAAGGCAGTGAGAAGTCTAAAAGAAAAATACCCGCATATTCAACTAAATCTTATAATCCCCTATCTAACATCTAATATAAACGAAAATAAGGAAGTGTATTACGAGAAGTGCGACCACATCTTAATGGCAGATTTGCCTGAGAAAACGCCTAAAAGATTTCAGATTTTGAAATGCAATGAATATATGGTGGACAATTCGGACTTTATAATCTGTTGTGTGAAGTTTAGTTGGGGCGGTGCTGCCAAAACATTGGAGTATGCTCAAAAGAAAAAGCACATCAAAATATTCAATTTAGCACAAGATTAAATGTGATTATATAATAAAACCTCTGCTATACAAAATAGCAGAGGTTTTTGTGTAAGTGTGAAATTTATTTCTTTTCAATCGGAATTGATTGTGTTCCGTCCTTGGTTACATAATGCTCTGTAACACCCATATTATACATCCAATTGCGTTGATGAACAGTTCCCCAAAGCTCGGGTTCAAATTCAATATCTTCTTCTTCCCAGAGCCAATCGGGTGCACACCACATACAAGCCGTGGGGGCTATTTTCTGATATACTTCTTCGGTGACGCCCGAATGCCCGTGGTGAGACATCTGGACTATATCAGACGGGAGCTTATCTCCGCAGTCGCGAAGCAAATCTCTGCCGCCTGCCGGGCCTAAATCGCCAAGGAACAACACGCTTCTCATAGAGGGTGCCGTTACCTTAAATGCAATAGAGCTTTCGTTAACCGCAAGATTTGGTTTTGGCTCGCGGTAGCGCTCTTCTCCGCAGAAGAGGAAATCAATAGTCAATTCGTCAACGTTTATGCTAAGGCCTGGCTTTACTATAGTGCATTTGTCCGAAATTTTCGGTAAAATTCTGTTAAAATCTATTATAGAGCAAGGTTGAATTTCAGGCTCGAGAGTAACAACGAATTCTTCCGATGGGAAGTTATAGTATATTTTGTCTATTCGGCTTAAAATCTCACCCTTTTCGATTTCGCTTACGAATCCCGATATGTGGTCATGGTGAGGGTGGGTGAGTATCCATGCAGAAATATTGCGGTCCCCCACAATTTCGCGCAGATGCGGCATATCCGCGGGATTACCGCCGTCGATTATTACGGCGTTGTCCTTATCGGTGATAAAGACAAATGACATCATAAATAAACTGTGTTCGGTTAACATATAAAGTTTTGGCATAATAATCTCTCCTTAATACCTGTCGGGCACATCAATTTCAAATGGCAATGGTGCCCAGTTTTTCAATCTCTCGTCAGGGGTCATAAGTGAGGTTATACCGAAGAACGCCTGAATAGCCCCGTTATGAGAGAGTATAATAGCATTTGTGTCATCGACATCTGTCTCTTCTACAGAGGGTACACCGCCTGCTACAGTTATGCGATAACCAACGCCGTCAATTTTGAGTTCTGCGCTACCGTCTGTCAAAGAAGTATATGTTGATTTAAGCTCAAGAAGTGTTTTGAGGACTCTTTCCCAACAGATAACATTTATCATTTCTACACAGGCAATAGAATATACCTCGCATATTTTAACAAGACTCTCTACACGTTCTTTCATAAAAGGAGCAACTGTAAGCTCTATTTGTGTTAGATTGTCAAGACGGAAAATTCCTTTGAGTACCGCGGGAAAATCGCTCTCGTCTTTTAAAACAAGCTCGTCAAGATTGCCGTATGTATAGCCTATCATCTCACCGTTTTTACAGATGACACGACATTCCTTGTTCCAGGAATGCATAATATGTATAAACTCGGCACGGTCGCGCAGCGCGTGAAAAATATTCTTTTCGTAAAGTGCCTTTGCTGTATCAACTTCTTCAGGATTTTCTTCCGTAAGAGGATGGAGAGTTATCCCTGAATCATCAACGTCGGGGAAACAGTGACGGATATTTGTTTTTGAAATAGTAAAGACATAGTTGGCACCCGCATTTTCAAACCCAAAATAACCATAGCGCTGACGCTGACCACCAAGCACAAGGGCATCAATTCCGTTTTGCTTGGCTTCCTCAACTGCGGTTGTCATAAGCTTTTTCATAAAGCCTTCTCCACGGGAATAGGGATGAACCGATACGTTGCCGATAAGACCATATTTTAAAGTGTTTCCACAGAAGGTAACATCAATGATACGGTTTGCAACCATTGCTTTGATTTTACCATCTTTTTTAGCTAAATAATGTATTGCGCCAAGTCCGTCCGCGTCATCTGCATAGGATTTTGGCAGAAGAGTTTTGAAATTATGGGGTTGATGAGAGAAAGAAAAAACATAGTTGATAAAATCAACAATTTCATCTTTTTCATCAGCGCGCCCGATAGTATATTCAACCATTATTAAAGGCTCCTTTCACTATGATAACTTGACATCATTATATATTTTTATTATAATAAAAACAATGCAAAAAAGCAACAGAAATCTTAACAAAACAAAGGCTGATATGTAGGTTTACAATTGATATGTTACACTTTTAAAAAATAAATAGCGAACAGAAACTTTTTGTGTTAAAGTTTAAGTACCACCAAAAACCACACAGAAAGGAAATCTATTCGCTATGAATACAATAACACAAACTATGAGATTTAGGCAAGCAATAATTGAATATTCTCTTAAAAATGGAGTAACAAAAGCTGCAATTCGTTACAAAGTAAACCGCCAATATGTTTATCGTTGGCGAAAAAGATATGACGGAACACTGCGATCTCTTGCCGATAAATCTCACAGACCGCATCACCACCCCAATCAACATACCGAAGCGGAATTAAAACTCATTTCTGATATGCGAAAAAGAAATCCCGATGCAGGTTTAGTCGTGTTTTGGGTCAAACTTATGCAGCGTGGCTATTCTCGTTCTATTACAGGACTTTATCGCGTTTTGCGCAAACAAGGACAAATGGCGGTTAAACCGCCTAATCCCAAGTATATACCGAAACCATATGAACAAATGCAGTATCCTGGGCAAAGGGTTCAAGTCGACGTAAAATTTGTGCCTTCCGCATGTCTTGTAGGAGAAGCCGAGGGAAAGAGTTACTATCAGTATACCGGAATTGATGAGTATTCGCGTTTTCGTTATGTTGAGGCTTTTGAGGAACACAGCACCTATTCATCTGCAGTGTTCCTTGAACACATGTTGAAAGCATTTAAATTCCGTGTGGAATGCGTCCAAACTGATAACGGCATGGAATTTACAAAAAAGCTTAATAAAGGAAATCCTACACCTACGCTTTTTGAAAAAGCCTTAAAAAAGCATAATATCCAACATAAACTCATAAGACCATTTACACCGCGGCATAATGGAAAGGTTGAACGCTCACATCGCAAGGATAATGAGTATTTTTATGCTACACACAAGTTTTACTCATTTGATGATTTTGCAAAACAATTAAAGGTACATAACTATAAATACAATAAGTTTCCTATGCGACCACTTAATTGGAAAGCTCCTGTTGATTATATCAAAGCTTTTCTTGAAGATGGTGAAATTTTTTAATTATTTTTGTAACACATCATTGACAAACCTACAAATCTTAACAAAACAAAGGCTGATATTAGTGAACAATAAATTTCTTTCAGAAATAAAAAGCTCATTTTTCGTAAAAAATGCAGTGTTCCTCAAAGTAGGAAGAGAGTGGAATGATAACAGGTGGGATTTAGATTACAGCCCCGCCAGATGCCACGCTCTTTATTATCGTACCGATAACAGTAATTCAAAAGCAATCCTTCATTTGATAGATGGAACGTTGGAACTGCTTCCCGATAGAATATACTTTATCCCTGCCTGTTCGGTTCTGTATAGCGAGATTGAGGGTGAGATTGATAAATATTATATACATTTCCGAAGTGATTTTATTGAATTCGGGCTTTTCAGGCATTTGATAGAAAAGTGTTCTGTCCCTGCTGATTCTATGACGAAAAATCTTTTTGATATTGTGGTGGAAAACTTCGATAAAAAAACCGAGGCGGCGGAGCGGAAAGTCAACGGAGCTATGGAGATTTTGATGTCTGATTTATTAAATCTTGCGATGAAACCCAGAGACATACAGAAATTTAAGCCTGTTCTTAAGTATATTGAAGAGCATTACCGCGAGAAAATAACAATATCAGCTCTTGCTCAAATGATGAATATAAGTACAATTTATTTTTCTAGTATTTTTAAAAAGACTTTTAAGATGAGCCCGAAGCAATATATTCTTGATAAGCGTTTGTTTGAAGGACAGCACCTTCTTGCCGAGACCGATCTTTCAGTACGCGAGATTGCGGAAAGAGTAGGATTTGAAAATGCAAATTATTTTTCAGAGTTTTTCTCGGCAAAGACGGGGATGTCTGCTCTTGTGTTTCGTGCAAACAGAAAAAAGAATGATGCGTAAGATTTTTTCGGCAGATTTTTACTAAAAAGTGTTGACAAACCCCAAAAAACGTGATAGAATAAGCGAGTGTTGTTCGGCGGGGAATATTTAAGCTGCTTCGAACATACAATTAAATACACGGCGCCATAGCCAAGTGGTAAGGCAGAGCTCTGCAAAAGCTTTACGCCCCAGTTCAAATCTGGGTGGCGCCTCCAAAAATCGACAAGGTTCGACAGAATCTTGTCGATTTTACTTATTACCTATTCACTATTCACTTTTCCCTAAAAATTGTCGTTTCCAGATAAGAGATAAAAGAGAATAGAGAAGAGAAGAAACTTGTATAATAAAAATGGACTACCAAAAGAGTGAAAATATGATATAATAT
>CALDQB010000006.1 GCA_937911665.1 uncultured Clostridia bacterium
AGAATCCCTCCGTCAGTCTTCGACTGACACCTCCCTTTAGGCAAGGGAGGCTTTGATGCTTGGTATCTAGATTATACAGTCTTTATATGCGGTCTGTGACCGCAATGAATTGCCTTGCGGCATGAATTGAAATCCAATTCATGACAACGACAGTTGTCAATTCATAAAAAACTTTGCATCTAAACCTTGCATTCTTTATATAATGGGGGTCAAAATTTGATGAAATTAAAAAAAGCCTCCCCTGTGTAAGGGGGTGGGTTTGCAAAGCAAACTCGGAGGGGTTGTAAATGTCAAAGACAAGGGGACGGTTCTGTTGTCTTGGTATAGAATTACTCGTGTCAAGTCTTCAAATTTAAAACATTAGTTTGCCGATTTTAATATTTACATATACTGTCGGATGCGAGAAAATCCAGTATTCTCGCGGGTTTTAGAGAAAAGTGTCAAAGGGAAAATGTAGGGGTCGATGCCTACATCGACCCGCGAACGGACTTTGATTTGACACAAGGCTAAAAGGAATACAAAAAGGTGATTTTGTGAACAAGCGAAAAAGAAAGATACTGATTATACTCTGGGCGGTTGCTGTATGCCTTGCTCTGTGTGCTTTGTATGTAACCTATGTCAACCGTGGGTATACCGAGGTCTGCTTTGTTGATGTGGGTCAGGGTGATGCGTGCTTTATCAGAAACAGCAGGGGTGATACAATTTTAATAGACGGCGGTGATGACGGCTCGGGCAAATATGTTTTAGAACCTTTCTTTCGCAGACAATTTGTAACGCAGCTCGATGCGGTCTTCATATCTCATCTGCACAGTGATCACACAGCGGGTATAGTTGAGCTTATAGATAGCGGCTTTAAAGTTAAAAAGATATATCTGTCGCATACCGCTGATGAAGATGAAGGCTTCGATGAGATTGCGGACCGCGCTAAAATTCATAAAATTGAGCTTGTAGAACTTTTTGATGATGATAAAATAGAAATGGGCGAGCTTACATTCACAGTGATTGCGGCGGGTTGCGACGAGGGACTCTCTAAAAACAAGAACGACAATTCGGTGATTATGAGGCTTGACTGCGGGGAGAATTCGGTACTGTTCACGGGTGATGCCACACAATATTTAGAGGCGCAAGTCCTTGATGAGAACATAGACACAGACTTTTTGAAAGTAGGGCATCACGGCTCGTATACATCTTCGGATTATGAATTTATAAGCCGTGTCAGCCCCGAACTTTCGGTGATAAGTGTAGGGATTGACAATAAGTATTTCCACCCGTCAGAGCAGACGCTTGAAACTTTGCAGGCGCAGAGTGTCCCGATAATGCGGACAGACCTTGACGGAACTATTACAATTATTATGACACCCAATGATATAAAAAGCATATCGGGCAGCCGAATGTAGGCAGGAGTGATAAAGATGCTGGCAGATGAACTTAATAAGCTTATAAAAAGCGGAAAAATGAGCGGTATATACTTTTTTTACGGGGACGAGCAATATCTTCTGCGAAAAAGAATAGAACAGCTTAAAAAGAAGATAATCCCCGAGGGGACAGAGGTTTTCAATATCTTCAAGTTTGACGGCAAGGGGGTAGCGGCGGCAGATATTATTGCCGCAATAGACCAGTTCCCGCAGATGTCCGAGATGAAACTTATAATCGTTAAAAACAGCGGAATTTTAAATAATGCCACGCTTACGGATTTCAAGCGAATAAAGGAAGCGGCAGAGCATATTCCCTCTGATACCTGTCTTATATTTGTTGAACAGAGCTTTGACAAAAAGAAGCTTAAAAACATAAGCTTTATTGAAGAAAACGGTGGGATTGTCTGCTTTGACTATTTGCCGATAAACAAGCTCGAAATATGGATAGGGGAGTATTTCAAAAAAGAGGGTAAGTCCATTCCCGACCGAGAGGTAAGGCTTCTGATGCAGCTTTGCGGACAGTCGATGGGTAAAATCGCCGCAGAGTGCGAAAAGCTTATAAACTACACGGGAGAGAGAACAAGAATAACGCTTGAGGATGTCGAAACGGTAGTTGATAAAACAGTTGAGTATCGAACCTATGATATGCTCGATAATATGATAGCGGGCAACTCAAAAAAAGCGAGAGAACAGCTCAAATACCTTTGCGACACGAGGGAAGAACCGCATTATGTTCTCGGGCTTATGATGTCAAGACTCTCGGAACTTCTGATGTGCAAGCTGCTTAAGGAAGACGGATTATCTTCTGATAAAATCGGGACTTATTTTGACTTTAAAAAGCCAAGCTTTGCAGTAAATAAAACAATAGAAGAAAGCCGTCGCTTTGGCGAGAAATATCTGAAACGAATGATAGACAAAGGCTTATATTATGATTTGGAGTGTAAGTCAGGGCGCCTCGCACCATGGACCGCAGTTGAGATGTATCTTGCAGAGCTTACAAAGAAATAAAGAAAACCGCAGTCGGTAAATCCGATTGCGGTTTAGTATCTATTCAGATAAATAGTCGTGGGGACTGACAGTTTCTTCGTTAAAGCTCATTTCAAAATGAAGATGGGGTGGCTCTGACGCCTCAAGAGCGGAAGAGGAGCCTACCTTTCCTATAATCGCACCCTTTGCAACAGAATCGCCGATTTGGAGGGTAGTGTTGTCTTCAAGATTTGAATATATCGTTCTGATACCGCCGCTATGAAGAATTATAATGGTTGTGCCCATCATTGAATTATCGGTTATAGCCTCGATAGTTCCATCACCCGCCGCCATAACGTCGGTGCCCTCGTCTGCGGCAAAATCAATTCCGTTATGGGTACGCCAATCCTGCATTGTTTTGGAGTAGACAAGCTCATCGCCCGAATAATCGTTAAGAACGGCACCGCCGACAGGCATTGAAAAACCCGTTGTATTCGGGGCAGATGCACCGTTTGTATCCCCCTGATTTTCGTCTGCGTTTGACGGTTGTGCTTCTGCGGCTGTGGTAACTGCCTCTTCGTTATATACATTTGTAAGACCCGTGTCAGAGTCTATTCGTTCCTTTAGCGAGGTCTCTGCTTCGTTGATTGCCTGCTCGAGAGCCTCGGTGTCAAAGACGTTATCGTTAACCTTTTCTTTTGGGAGCATTGCGCTCATAACGAGAGCAACAACCACAACAATCGCACCTGCAGACCATATCGCAAACCAACTTTTTTTATCGAATGCAGGATTTTTCTTTTTATTTTTTGAACTCATCCAAATCACCTCAAAAGTATTATGAGCCGATATTGGAATTTTATTCATATCTGGGCTAAATAATGAGATATACGTCGTCTGTGTATTTTCGAACTGACTCTGCCGCAAGGCTTGCGGCATCACAATCCTCGAAAATGCCAAAGACGGATGTGCCGCTTCCGCTCATAAGGGAGAGGCTCGCCCCCGAGCTTGAAAGACAAGCCTTAATGTCGTTTATAACAGGAACCTCTTTTATGGTTACACTCTCTAAAATGTTGGCACAGTTTTCAAAAACCATTTTTTTGTCACCGCGCACAATCCCATCTACAACAGCGGGAATGCAAAGATTTTCGGGGCGGTTGTTTAAATTGAGGTTTTGATAAACAAAAGCGGTAGAGATAGACTCTTTCGGCTTTGCCAATACGTAGCAGACACCGTCAATCGACGGAAGAGGTGTGAGCTTTTCGCCAATGCCCTCGCCGAGCGCACAGCCGCCAATGATAAAGAACGGAACATCTGCACCGAGAGTTGCACCGATTTTAATAAGCTCATCTTGTGTGAGGGGATTTTCCAAAAGGGAGTTGAGGCATTTTAAAACCCCCGCCGCATCCGAGCTTCCACCGCCGAGTCCTGCCCCGTGCGGAATTCTCTTTTCAAGGCGTATATCTGCCCCGAAACCGCTTTTTGTATAAGCGAAAAACTTTTCGGCGGCGCGATAGGCAATATTGCCGGAATCAGTCGGGAGAGTTATATCGTCACATTCAAGATGTATTTCGCCATTGTTTGTAAGTGCTACAGTAAGGGTATCAAAAAGCGGAATTTCACAGAAGATAAGTTGAACTTCGTGATAGCCGTCACTGCGCTTGCCCGTGACGTCAAGAGCAAGATTTATTTTTGCGTTGCAGTTTACAGTAATGCTTTTCATAATGAATTCCTTTCGTAAAAAAAGGGACAGTGCATCGAATAAATGTCGAAGCATCAGTCCCATTTTTGTTATTCTGTTATATCGTCGGATGCAACGTCAGTCGCGGTATCTTCGGGGTCTGTGATAGTTTTTGATACATTTTCAAAAAGTGCATCAAATTCATCGCCCTCGATTTTCTCTTTCTCAAGAAGAAGCTCGGCAACCTCGGTGAGTTTGCCCATATTCTCTGTAAGAATTTCAGTGGAGCGTCTGTAGCAACTATCGATAATAGAACGGATTTCCTCATCGATTAGGGCGGCTGTAGCCTGACTGTAATCGATTGTGTGGCCATAGTCACGGCCGAGGAATACTTCGTCGTTCTGTCCGCCAAAGCATCTTGCACCGAGCTTTTCGCTCATTCCGTACTTGGTTACCATTGCCTTTGCAATGTTTGTTGCACGTTCAATGTCATTTGAAGCACCCGTGCTTATATCTCCAAGCACAAGCTGTTCTGCAACACGTCCGCCAAGGAGCGAAACGATTTCTTCGAGCATCTCTGTTTTTGAATTATAAGACGCATCCTCTTTAGGAAGAGAGAGGGTATATCCGCCCGCTCTGCCTCTGGGGATAATCGACACTTGATGAACGCGGTTCTGTGTAGGCAGGGACTTTGAAACAACGGCGTGACCCGCTTCGTGGAAAGCGGTAAGACGCTTTTCTTTATCGGTTACCTTTTTGGATTTCTTCTCGGGACCTGCAACGACTTTCATAATAGATTCTTCAAGGTCTGCCATAGAAATGCTGTCTTTGCCCTGACGTGCGGCGAGGAGAGCCGCCTCGTTCATTAAGTTTTCAATATCTGCACCCGAAAAACCAATGGTAGTCTTGGCAAGAACCGAAAGGTCAACATCATCTGCAAGAGGTTTGCCCTTTGCGTGAACCTTCATAATTTCTTCTCTGCCGATTACATCGGGGGTATCGACTACAATCTGTCTGTCAAATCTGCCCGGACGCAACAGAGCAGGGTCTAATATGTCGGGACGGTTGGTAGCGGCAATTATTATTACGCCCTCATTTACACCAAAGCCATCCATTTCAACAAGCAACTGGTTAAGAGTCTGTTCTCTTTCGTCGTGACCGCCGCCAAGACCTGCACCTCTGTGACGGCCAACGGCGTCAATTTCATCTATAAAAATAATACAAGGAGAGTTTTTCTTTGCGGTTTCAAAAAGGTCACGCACACGCGATGCACCAACACCGACAAACATCTCTACAAAATCCGAACCCGAAATCGAGAAGAAAGGAACGCCCGCTTCGCCTGCGACGGCTTTTGCAAGCAGTGTTTTACCCGTTCCTGGAGGTCCTACAAGAAGAACACCCTTGGGAATTCTCGCACCGAGGCGTCTGAACTTATCGGGAGCTTTCAAAAATTCAACAATTTCCTGCAATTCCTCTTTTTCTTCATCTGCACCCGCAACATCGGCAAAGGATTTGTTTGTCTTTCCGTCCGCTGCAATTTTTGCTTTGCTCTTGCCGAAGTTCGCCATACCTCTGCCACCGCCGCCTGCCTGCTGCATAAATATGAACCAGAAGACAATGAAGATGACAACCAGACCGATTGTGGGAAGCATGGTAAGCCACCAGGGCGGTGAGTAAGGGAGGGGGGTATCAACCTTGAGCTTACCCTCGCTTATCTGGTCCTGCATAGCGGCACCTGCGTCCTGCTTTAAAATGTAGTAGCCTGGGACTTCAACCTCCATAGAGGTGCCGTCTTTCAGCTTTGCTACGGCGATATCGTCGACAACCGACAACTCGGAAACCTCGCCTTGCTGAATTTTAAGAATGAGGTCTGAATAAACATCCTTTTCCAGCTGTTTTGGGGCAGCAGTGAAAGAATATATTGCCATTATGACGGCAAACATAATCAGATAAAAACTTAATCCTCTAAGATATCTTTTCACCTTATATCCTCCTAATAATGTAGTATCAATATGGTTTTATAACCAAAAGTTTCTAATTTACAAAAAGTAATTATATCATAGTAGTAAGTAAAAAACAAGGGAATTTTTAACTGTTAACATATTATTTAAAAATATAGTTGTCGACCGCATACAACATAATTCCCCTTGACTGACGGCACATATGAAGATATAATGATATCAAAATAAAGCCGTCATCTTATTTTATCCGCATATAGGATGATATATTAAATTTTTTGCGGGGAAAGGAATAAAAATTATTATGGCAAAAAAATCACTTAAAATTTTGAGTTTATCTCTTTCACTACTTATCCTTGTTGTGATGTTATCCTCGTGCGGTAAAACCGAGAATAATGCTGACTTTGCGACAGCGCCAAAAAGAGTATGTGTAACTATGGAAAACGGCGGTGAATTCATTATAGAAACAACGCCACAGATGGCACCCGAAACCTGCAGAAACTTTTTGCAGCTTGTAAGCGACGGATTTTATAACGGACTTACATTTCACAGAGTAATAGACGGATTTGTGGCACAGGGCGGAGACCCAAGCGGTGACGGAACAGGCGGCAGCGGAAATTCAATAAAAGGTGAATTTGCCGAAAACGGATTTGAGCAGAATACTCTTTCCCACACACGCGGAGTTGTCTCTATGGCAAGACGAGGCAACGATATGGATTCTGCCACAAGTCAGTTTTTTATCTGCTATGATGATATAACCTCGCTTGACGGAAAATATGCAGCCTTTGGAAAAGTGGTCGAGGGAATGGACGTTGTTGACGGATTTTTGAATATTAAAAGAGATTCAAGCGGTATGCCCGAAACGCCAATAGTGATTAAAGAAATGAAAATAATGGAGTAGCCTGTAACACAATATGCGCCATAAGATTGTAGGGTTCGGCGGTTTTCGACGAACCGTTTGATATGTCATATACGAATATATATATTTGTAGGGGAGGGACTGCTCCTCCCGAGCAAAGTACCAATTAAAAATTTAAGATGCGGTTCTCAATGAGAACCGCATCTTTTTATCTTGAAAGATAATTATAAATCATAATTGCCGCATCGGCACGAGAGAGGGGAGAGTCGGGATTAAAGCATCCGTTTTCGTCGCCACGCACAATATTGAGACCTTTTGCGATTGCCATATAACCCGCTTTTTCGGGAGATATTTTATCTGCATCGGCAAAATCGCATACATAAATATTGGGTATCTCCGCAACCTCACGGTAACCGATTGCTCTTACTATGTATACGGCTCCGTCTGTGCGGACAGCGGGTGCATCTGAATTATAGACCTCTGTGGGCATAAGTATTTTCATATCGCGGAAGACCGCCTCTGCCTCGGCAAGAGAAATGGGATAATACCTGCGTGTAAGTCTTGCCGTCAGCAATGCAAGCTCGCCCGTAGTGATTGTATCGTCAGGACGATAGCACAAATCATCGCGGTCTGTTTCGATTACCCCCGCAGATACAAGAGCTGAAATTTGTGCTTCGGCATAATGACCGCTGATATCAACGGGCATAACATGCTCGTTGTAATTCGGGGTGCTTGCAAGCTCGCCCGTCTTTGCGTCAATCATATATGTGGGGCTTTGCATAGCAGTATAACAAAGCTCGGGTTCGCCTTTGGCAGAATTTTTATAATCATACTTGTAGGACAGATTAAAGCCTACTTTGCTCCGAAAACAGTCCTCTGCATTTTTGGCATCGATAATTCCGTCAGCTGACTCAAAAACTATATCCTGGTCCCATACTTTATAGAAACTGCAAACATAGCCGTTTTCAGAACTTATATCTACCGAAACGGAGTTTGAATAAAGCGGAACATCATTTTCGTATCGTGTAAAGCAGAAGTTGTATGCGCCGTAGCTTGCATCGACGGGTTTTGCCTTTACCTTTTCTGCAATATCGGATGCGTTTTGAAGAATAAATTCCTCGGCAGATTTGAGAGCCGCCGCGCCGTCAACCTTGGGGGTGGCATCGTCTTTGTTATAATATAAACGATGGTGATTGGCGAAATATCTTATGAGCTCGCCCGTTTTTGCGTCAAGAGTGAGAGTCGCCGAATATTCATTTTCGGTATCGGGATTAAAGGCGAAGGTGAGTGTCGCATAATAATCAGGTTTTTCTTCGTCAACATTTTTGGGATATACAACGCTGCCTCTGTTGTAGGTGATTTCCTTAAATTTTGCCGTATCAAGACCTGTGTTTTTAAGGCTTACGGCAATGGCTTTAAGTTCGTTTTCAGACAGAAGAGATTTAAGCTCGTCGAGATTTTTGATTTCGCTCTCTGTAAGAGTAACCCGATTTGAAGAACCACCCTCTGCAGACTCTTCCATAGCCGAGTCTGAAAGCATACCCGCAGACGAATTCTTATCATAAAATTTTTCTGTAAGCTCGCCTCCATAGCGTGCATTTATGCGAACATAAGGGCTTTTGGGGTTGTATACAAGCTCTGCTTTGCCGTCTTCTGTTTCAGTATACATAAGCTCCAGAGGACTCAATTTGAAGAATATATCGCCGGCTTCAGTATCGCTCATAGCTTCATCGGGAGCGGGGATAGCCGTTTCATAGTGCCATGATGAATACATATTTGTAATCTCACCGTTTCTGTTGTTTAAGCTGAATGAAACCTCGTCGCCTAAAAACTCAAGTCCGTTTATAACGCGGGGAAAGCTTATTTGTGTATGAGAGTTATAGATGTTGTTTTCGCCCGATATGTAAGGATTCTCGGTGTCGAGTTCAGAGAGCCAATGGGGGTTTACCTCACCAAGCCACGCAAGTGCGGTAGCTTTAAGCTCTTCTGCCGAATAAACAGGGAATTTAACCTCATTGTCTCTGCTTTTAGAGGAGGAGTAATATTCGGTGATGTCGCCCATATTGTTTATGGTTGTGTTGATATGAGAAGAACCGTCGGGATTACTCCACGAAAGAGTGTAATTGGTAATATCTCCGTTTGTGTATATATAACTGTCAAATTCGCTAAGCTCTGCAGGAATATCGATTTTTGATTTTGCGTTTATGATTGCGGCTTCTGTGCCGTCGCTGTCTGCCGCAAAAGCGGGAAGCGAGCAGAGTAAAATTGCCGCCGCAAGAAAGATTACCGATGTGCGTCTGATAAAAATTTTCATAATTATCTCCTCCAAATCGTACAAGCATTCGGGTATATATTACCCGTTTGATTATTTAGACGAAATATATATGTATAATGTTCCATTTTTACGGGAAAATTTTTGAAAATTATGTCGGTATAAAATCCTGTAAGGATTGCCAAATTGAGAGTTTTGTTATATAATGTTGGTACGTTCCAATGCAAATGCGATATTCGGTTCGTCGGAAACCGCCGAACCCTACACCACCTCACCACCGCCTGCGGCGGAGCCACACCTTGCGGAGAAGTCTTTGAAAGGAAGTACTTGAATGAAAATAAGGTATATACTATCGGGTACGAGAAAATCCAGTATTCTCACGGGTTCTAAGGAAAATGTTTGAGGGAAAATGTAGGGGTCGATGCCTCCGTCGACCCGTAACGGACAGATGTGGGCATTTGCCCCTACAATTATTTTTAATCCTGACTTGACAAAAGTCGAATTGTGCTGAATGTTGTAAAATAATGTAAAAAGTTAGATAGATTTAAATATAATAAGGAGATATTTATGGATTGGAATATAGTTTCTGCAATTGGAACAGTTTTAGCTGCCTTTGTGGGTGTTGCCGGAATTTGGATAAACTTTTGGGACAAACAAAGAAAACTTAATATTAAGTTTGAGATGATTCCTAGTGCCAAATTGTACATATCAAACAACTCACAAAGGACGGTAGCGGTAACAAAACTACTTTTTTGTGTAAAGGATCATATATTTTTTGTAGAATATTTTGATGGATTAAAAGAAATATATTTACAACCTGCTACAACTACAAGTTTTTCCATAAATAAAAAGGATGTTTATAATTCGTATTTTCAACACAAAACAGAGTCTTTTTGTAATCTCAATGAAAATATAGATATTATCATTTATGACAATTATGACCGCAAACATATGGTGAAAACATTTTTTTCTATTGAATCATTTAAGGAATAATTATTAAAACTAGGAGAGGCTTATGCTAGAGTTTATTAAAAAAGCACTAACTAAAAATTTAAGTAACAAGCATGACTTTGAAACGCTTGAGGGAATACAAAATATTCCTATTCCAAAGTATAAACCATTGCAAGGAATAGGTAGTCCAGTTAACAATATTGAGTATATCTTGCAAAGAAAAGCAACCGAACACAAGAAAAACGGAAGAATGGATTTAGCAATTGCGTGTTTGAGAAAAGCTAACGAAATTTTTCCTCATTCAAATTTTTCGTGGCCTGAAAAAGATTATATGCGTTTAGTTGAATATTTGAAATTAGACAGACAATTTGATGAAGCTAGAAAAGAAGAACAAAAAATCAAAGAATTGTTTGCAAAATTTGATAAAGAACGAGAAGAGTACGATGCAATGATAAACAGGGAGGTTTATGGAAATACGGATATAGTTTCAACCAACGAAACATATTTTGTTTGTGATGAATGTGCGAAATATACGAAAAGGTATTTTAGCATTAGCGGGAATAGTAAAAAATATCCTAAACTTCCGGAATATTTACTGCATAAATCAGAAGAGCACAAGTATTGTTCTATAACCCTTTATCCTGTACTCGATGATATTTCTTTGCCTGCATGGGATTATAAAGGAGATTTTATTAAATATTGCAATAGACCATTTGTTGATGAAAGAACAAAAGAACAAAAATTAATTTTTGAAAAAGAGGTAAAAGAAAAAGAAGAAACGGCAAAAGATAAAGAGTTTTACGATTTAATATTTGAAAAATTCCCTGAAATAGCACCCAAATCTTTTGGCGGTTACAGACGAATGAAAGCATCTAATTCAGACAATTATAAAATGTTATTACTAAAAGCAGAGAATTTGCTAGGATACAATTTTTATGCTAACTAATAAAAATTAAAGGAGAAATACAGATGATTGATTTTAAAAACGGAGCGTTCTTCAAACTAAAGAAAATAGATAATGAAAAGGCGGTATCATTAGTTTCAGCGTTGCTTATATCGGATGAAAGTATAATTTCTACATATAAAGCTTTAAGAGATTGTGTTGTTTTTACAAATAAAAGAATAATATCAGTAAATGCGCAAGGTATAACTGGTACAAAAAAAGATTATACATCGTTGCCATATTCAAAGGTTCAGGTTTATTCTGTTGAAACTGCTGGTATAGCAGATATGGATTCATTTGTTGCTGATTGTGAATTGGAGTTATACTTTTCCGGAGTAGGAAAAGTTAAATTTGAATTTGAGAAAGATTGTGATATAAAGGAAATTTGCAAAATGATCTCCGAGTATGTTCTTAGATGAGGTTTATTCCTAACATCGCACTAATTAAATATAATAAAATAGTTTGCCGATAATAAATATTTACATATCGGGCAGGAAAATATAACATTCCTGCGGGTTTTAATGGATTTTGTTCAGAAAAACAAGAACAGAAAATAGTAGGTCCTATTATTCACTGTTCTCCAGTCTTGACACGAGTAAAAAATGTGTCGAATGATGCTGAAAGGTGTGAAAATATGAAGAAAAAGATTGCTTTTTGGTCTTAATTATATGAGTTATCACTAGAAATCGGTGCTTGAATTGTACAGTGTTCATATTAGTTACGACATTTTGCGACAAAACCTACTAATAAATAGTCTTATAGAAATAAAGAAGATTGCGATTAGAAGTTTTTGTAGAAATATGGTGAAATACTTGAATTTTATGTAGAATAGTGATATAATTTAATTATAAATTTTTGTTAATTATATTATGAAAGAAGATAAAGCAAATGGCAATAACATACGAACGAAAAAAACAAAAACAAAATAATATTTTATATACAATTGTTGCTGCAATTTTAATATGTGCAGTCTTTTTTGCAATGGTTGTATCTTTCTTTATTAAGGCTGAGGACGATGCTTATGAAATGCTTCATATTCAGACAAAACAGATTAAAGACGATCTTACTTTGCAATTAAAATCAGACCGAGAAAATCTTGTTACTATGGCAAACTTTGCGTCAAGGCTCTATGCTGACGGAAAAGGCTATGAGCGTATGTTTGATTCGTTTCAGCCTATTGGTTTATTTTCAAGAATTGGTATTCTCAATCCGGACGGCACATTTATCACAAAGGACGGAGTCTATGATTTAAGCGGACAAATTTCATTTGAAGAGCAGGCCCTTCTGGGGGAACATGTTACCGGAAGAACTTATAGCTATTCAATGCCTGATGAGCAGGTGGTACGCAGCTCTGTTCCGATTCAGGTAAACGGAGAAACTGTCGGCATTATGTATGGTATCATCAAAATTGAAACTATCAACGAAAAATACAATAATATGGCAAAAGAGCTTGATGCTCAACTTTTCGTTTATGATAAAGAAACAGGAAAATTTATTGTAGATACAATAAATGAAAAACCATCTGAACTGTCAAACTTGAAAAACAGGGAGTATAATGACGGCTATTCATACGAAATGCTGGCCAATTCCGATAAAGGTTATTCGTCGTTCAAATCCATACGTACAGGTGAGAATCTTTATATCCATTATTCAATCATTGAAGATTTTAACTGGGGTATTATGCTTGCCCGTTATGAAACTCAGGTGTTTGAGGAAACTCATAAAATATCCCGCAATTTACTTGTTGTTTTTGCTCTAATCATTTTAATTATAGCAATTTATCTTGAACTGATATTAAGAAGCGAAAAAAACAGAACAAAATTAAATTCAGAGTCTTCTGTTATCAGGCATCTTCTTCTGGAAATAAACAGGCAACATGAAAATATAAATACTGCATTAAAAAGAATAAAAGAATTTTCAAGCGCACGTTCATGCTTCTTTGCGGATACTGACGGAGAGGATTATTGCTACATAAAGCCTTCCTTGAAGGATAAATGCTTATTGGGTGACGAAAGAAAATACTTTGTAAGTGAGCTTTTCAGGTATGCGGCAAACATTCACACGGATGATTCATCTACCGGATTTATGCAAATTGTTCCCAACAATCACCTTTTAAAAACCAATTCGGAATTTTATCACTTTTTATTAAATCACGGTATCAAGGATGTTTCTTTTGCAATTATTGCAGATAAAGACAACCATGTTAGTATTTTGGGCACAATTAACCCAAAGAAAAGTTCTTCCATCAGAAAACTTGTGGGCGATGTTGCTGTTTGCTTTTCTATTGCCATATACAACAAAAATCATCTTAATAAAACTGAGCTTGCTGCAACAACAGATTCTCTTACCGGAGCGTTAAACCGTGTTGCATATAAAAAAGATATTCTCGTTTTTGACGAAGAAAAACCGGAAGACTTTTCCTGCATTTATATTGATGTTAACGAGCTTCATATCAGGAACAATAAATACGGACACGCCGCAGGCGATGAAATGCTTATCTATATTGCAAATTCCTTGAAGGAAGTGTTCTATGGCCAGCACATTTACCGTATGGGTGGCGATGAATTTTTAGTATTTGCGAAGAAAATCCCACAAGAAACTATTAAACAGAGCATCGAAACCTTTGCCCAGCAAATAAAAACAAGGGACTACCATGTTGCTATTGGTACATCCCACAGAAATCGAAACACAAACTGTGAAGAAATGGTTCGCGAAGCCGAAATCAGAATGTATGAGGCAAAGGCTCAATATTATCAGGATAAAGAAAAGAAAAATGCCTCACATACAGATGACAAAGGTTACGTCCATGTGAAAACAGGCATACTTGAAATTGATGCGATGATTTCTATTCTGAAAGAAAATTATAATGGGATATATCGTGTAGACTTAGATACGGACAAGGCGCATCGTATTTTAATGCCTGCCTATCTTGGTTATAATGAAAATGAAGAACATTTTTCTAACCTTTTAACTAAGTATATAGATGATTCTGTTGCACCCGAGTTCCACAGAGCAATTATGAACTTTTTGAATTATGAGGCTCTGAAAAGACAGCTTTTGGAAGGTAATACCCCCAGAATTACATATAAAAAGACTAACGGAGAAACTGTAATCCTTAGTATTTATAAGTTAAGTGATGCAGAAAATTCTGTAAATAATACACTTTGGGTTTTTGCCAGAGATCAAAAGATTGCTTGACAAAGTCAGTTCATTGTGGTAAACTTATTTAAGTTCAATATTTAGCAAAATCGGTGAAAATCGGTGACGCAAAGCAAAGAGGCTAAGGTTTTAAACTATGCCAGTCCAGCTGCAATGATACAAAGTCGGGATGTAGACTTTTGATTGTTGCAGCTCTTTTTGTTTTTTACATAAAAACAGCACCTTACATGTTATATCGTAATAATATAAAAAAAGATGAGGTATGAAAAATGAATAAGAATTTTTTTAAAAATTTAATTGACTTTTTATCTGGCATAAAGAATCGCACGAACGAGAAGCTTCTTATTAAAAAAATAAGATATGGATTAAAGAATAAAGAGTTTAAGATGCATCTCCAATTTATCGTTGATAACAAAACCAAGAGGATTGTATCAGGCGAAGCTTTGTCAAGATGGGAAGATTCTTCGGGTGAAGTTATTATGCCCGGAAAATATATAGGTGTAATGGAAAAATCCGGATTGATAATTAAGTTCGATTATTATATGTTTGAAATGGTTTGTGATAAGCTGAGTAAATGGGCTAAAACAGATTTTAAAGATATTACAATATCTTGTAATTTTACGCGAATCACTATATCCGAAAAGGATTTTGTTGCCAAAATAAAAGATATTGCAGAAAGGTACGAATTTGACAGAAGCAAACTGATAATGGAAATTACCGAAGATGCTATCGAGAAAAACTTAGATGTTGCAAGAGATAATATCATAAAGGCGAAGGAACTGGGATTTCGCATTGCATTAGATGATATTGGTAGTGGTTATACATCATTGATAAGTTTGGGTGAGTATCCCATCGATATAGTAAAGATCGACAGAGAAGTTCTTCTGCTCTCTGAAAAAGAAAGCGGGAAAAAACTATTTTGGGGAATTATATCGTTAATGCACAATCTTAATCTTAAAGTTGTATGCGAAGGCGTTGAAACAGAAGAACAAAACACTTTAGTTTCGGAAAGTGAATGTGATTATATTCAGGGGTGGTATTATTCAAAAGCACTCCCAGAAGCATCTGCAGAAATTTTTTATAAAGAATATATGAAAAAGATTTAAAAGGTGAAGATAAGTGAAAAAACTCATAATACAGCTGATTAAATTCGGCATTGTCGGTGTAATTGCAACCCTGATTGATTTGGCTGTGCTGATGCTTTTGAAAGAATTTATGCACGTTGATGTTCTTGTAGCATCGGCGGTAGCTTTCTCGGTATCAGTTATAGCAAATTACATTTTAAGTATGCTATTTGTTTTTAAGGGCAGTGAAAACAGTAAGGTAAAAGAATTTATAGTGTTTGTTGCTCTTAGCATTGGCGGACTTTTATTAAATCAATTTATAATGTGGCTTGGAACAGAAATAATGACCGCATACTATCTTTGGGTTAAGGTTTTTGCTCTTGTTTTTGTTCCGATATACAATTTTGTTACAAGAAAAATATTTTTGGAGAAAAAAGCTCCGTAAGGAAGATAAATTATGAATGATAAGTTTTCAAAGGATTTATATAGATACTATGGAGAAAAGGGCGAAAGTTTTATTAAAAGACTTTTAAGACCAACAGAACTTAAGTATATTGCCCTTTTCAGAAAGGCAGAAAACTGCAAATTTAAGCCTTTGAAATTATACTATACAGTTAAACTCAAACTTATTTCTTATAAAACCCAGATACAAATTCCGGCACGTACAAAAATCGATGAAGGATTTTATATAGGTCATACCGGCAGAGTTATTATACACCCGGAAGCAGTCTTAGGAAAAAATATGAATATAGGCACGGGAGTAACCATAGGATATGAAAACCGTGGTGTACGATGCGGTGCACCAACGTTTGACGGTAATTGTTGGATCGGAACGAATTCGGTTGTCGTGGGTAATATAAAAATTGGTGAGGATGTAATAATTGCACCTTTGACCTTTGTAAATTTTGATGTTCCATCTCACAGTATTGTGATTGGAAATCCTGCTAAGATAATACATAGAGAAAACGCAACAGAAGATTATATAGAAAACAGAGTTTAAACATAGGAGGTGCGCTCAAAGTGGCAACAAAAGATAACAGAATCAAATACAACTTATTGTCAGGCGTTTTGTATCAAGTTGTCTTGATTGCCCTGAGCTTTCTTCTTCCAAGACTTTATCTTGAAAATTTCGGCTCGGAGGTTAATGGAGTTCTATCTACAATAAAGCAGATTTTTGTGTATATGCTTTTGCTTGAGTCAGGGGTAGGACTTGCTACCACACAGGCATTATATAAGCCTGTAGCCGAGAAAAATCATAACAAGGTAAGCTCTGTTATCTCGGCAACACACAGCTACTATGTTAAAGTTGGCGTAATATATGCGATTATCGTACTTTTAATCGCCCTGGTGTATGAGTATATTGTGCCGACTGCAATTGGGCCCGGTGTGATTTTTGGAATTGTAATACTTACTGCACTTCCACAGCTGTTCAGCTATTTTGTACAAGCTAAATACAGAATACTTTTAGAGGTTGACGGCAGAAAATATGTTATAACAAATTCCGAAACAATTTTGCAGCTTATATCAAATGTTGCTAAAATACTTGTTATATTGCTTACAAACAATCTTTTGTTGATGCAGCTTTCTTATTGCATATTGTCGCTTTTACAGCTTTGCTACATATATGCTTACGCAAAACGAAGATATAAATGGTTAAGTGTTAACGCTAAGCCTGATTATGAGGCGGTTTCTCAAAGAAAATCTGTCTTGGTTCATCAGGTTTCTGGAATGGTATTTAATAATACAGATATTTTGCTGTTGTCATTTTTATGCGATTTTAGAGTAGTCAGCGTTTATACTATTTACAACATCTTCTTTTCACAGGTACAAACATTTATTACAAGCATTATTTCAGGGTTCAGCTTTGCACTTGGCCAGATGTTCCACACTGACAGGGCAAGATTTATGAAGGTATATAATGTCTATGAAACATTTTACATTATGGCAACCTTTGTTATTTATACCCTGATGGCGGTATTTTTGCTTCCGCTTATTCAGATATACACAAAAGGAATAAACGATGCTAATTACACAAATTCGCTTTTGGTAATTCTTTTTGTCGTTATGAACCTTTTGTCAAACGGAAAGCTTCCTTCAAACCATGTTCTTGAATATTCGGGCAAGTTTGAGGAAACACGTTCCCATGCAATTTGGGAAATGATTATAAATATTGCAGTTTCAATCGCTTCCATTTTGAAATGGGGTATTTGCGGCGCAATACTCGGTACGATTGTTGCTCTTTTATACCGAGGTACAATGATGATTTATTATTCAAACAAAAAAGTGCTTGGAAGAGGAATGTTTCATACATATAAGCTTTGGCTGGTAAACGGTGCGGTTTTTGTTACTTTAATGGCAATCTTTTATGTGGATAGCTTCAGCGGTCTTTCATTTACCAAACTGCTTATAAAAGGAATGATACACTCTCTTTGGATAGTGCCTTTGTATATTGGGGTAAACTTTATATTTTTCAAAGGTGCATTTAAAAACTTAATTGAATTATGGAGGAATAAAGCATGAGTATTCCAAAAGTGATTCACTATTGTTGGTTTGGGAAAGGTGAAATGCCAAAGATAGCCAAAAAATGTATTAAAAGCTGGGAAAAATATTGTCCTGACTATGAAATAATATGCCATAACGAAGACAATTTCGATTTGTCGCAAAACCGTTATATGTATGAGGCCTATAAAGAGAAGAAATGGGCGTTTGTGAGCGATTTTGCAAGGCTTAAGATCATTTATGATCATGGCGGAATTTATTTAGATACCGATGTTGAGCTTATAAAGCCTATTGATGATTTGCTTGAAAACAAAGGCTTTATGGGATTTGATGAAAAAGGTATCGTTGCAACGGGACTTGGTTTTGGTGCAGAAAAAGGAAACGAAATAATCGGAGAATTTCTGAAAGATTATGATGATATTCCGTTTGTTTTAGAGGATGGCAGCTTCGACCTTACTCCCTGTCCTGACCGAAATACAGATGCTTTAGTAAGACTTGGTATGGATATTAAAAATACAAATCAGACTTTTATGGATATGGTTTTTCTTCCAAGAGAGTATCTTTGCCCGATGGATTATTATACCGGGAAAAAGACTATAACCCAAAACACATATTCCATACATCATTACAGCGCTTCATGGACATCGGATGTAACAAAAAGAACAACACGGATCAAAAGGATTATCGGTGTTAAGATGTATGACAAGCTGTATGGCAAGTTTTTGCATAAATTTAAGTGGTTGGAGTGGTAATATGCCCGAACAAATTATAAATAAAATTAAAAAGAGTATTTTGCCCCAGTGGAAAGTGTGCTTTATCTCTGCGATGATTATGGGACTTATTGCCCATTTATATAAAATTACAAATTGGCTTCCTAACTGGGACGGACTTGTTTTCAGATATGATGCGCAAAATATGATTTCAATGGGAAGATGGTTTCTACCGGTAGTTTGTGCTCCAAGTTCCTTTTATGATCTGCCCTTTATTACAGGTATTATGGCAATAATCTTTCACGGACTTGGTGCTGTATGCATCTGCAAAATATTTGGGGTCAGAAAAAATATAACAGCAGCACTTATAGGTGCATTAGTTGCCACGTTCCCTACGGTTACGTCTGTAATGATGTATAACTATGTAGCAGATGGATATGCCCTTGCATTCCTCTTTTCGTGTGTTGCGGCGATGCTTCTTACAAAGGACAAGCCACGCTATATCGGTTCTTTGGTATTGATAGCATTATCAGCAGGAATATATCAGGCGTACATAACAGTTACAATAATGTTGTTACTTTTAAGCTTGATTCTTGATGTACTTTACAAGAATATAGACTTAAAAAAAATATTAATTAAATGCTTAAAGTTTTTACTGACAGGCGTTTTGGGTATGGCGCTGTATTATCTGGTGATGACAGTTCTTCTTAAATTGACTGGAACAACACTTTTAGACTATCAGGGATTTGACAATGCAGCTTCTTTGAAAGGCATTGATGTAGCAGGGGCATTATACACAATTAAAGAGTCTTTTACCGGCTATTTCTTTGATTTTTCAAAAGGAGCAAATGTGTTTGGCATAATAAACTTTATTGTATTTGTTTTGACCTTTATATTATATTTGGCAGATGTTATTAAAAACAAATTAAGTATTGGCAAAATCCTGATGCTTGGCGTTTTTGTAATTTTACTGCCTATCGGAGCAAGTGTGCTTAGCTTTATAAACAGCGGAATAGATTATCACAACCTGATGAAAATGGGTTTTTTAGTATTTTATTTGTTGCTTATACTGCAATACGAAAATTCAGAGCAAAATGCTTTAAAGTCTTGGGCAATACTTGGTGTTTCGGCTTTACTAATATTTAATCAGACAATTATTGCAAATGTCAGTTATCATAAACTGAATATGGCTTATGAAAAGTCTTATGGCACTTTAATCCGTATTGCGGACCGAATCGAACAGACCGAAGGTGCCGGAGAATGTGATAGTATTTTAGTTTTAGGCTATCTTCCCGAAAGTGAGGCTTATAGCGCAGAGCTACCACCTGATATGACGGGAACAACAGATGGCTATATTTTGAGAGCAGATGATGAAATAGTTGGTCAAAGTGTTTTATGCAGTGCATTAAATGATTATTGCGGAAAAAATTATAAATTTATTTCAGGTGAAGAAAAATCAGAGCTTCTGAAAAGAATTGATACAGACAGTTTAAATAACTGGCCTGCAAAAAATTCAATATCAGTCATTGATAATGTAATTGTTATAAAGCTTGGGGATTAAGAGGTAAATAATATGGTATATTTTTGTGCGGACGATTATGGTATATCTATCTATGGCAATAGTCGCATAGAAAATTGTCTTGAAAATGGGGTTTTAAACAAGGTTAGTGTTTTGCCAAACGGCGAAATATCAGATTTCAAACAGCGTTTGGCAGGTACTAATACGACACTATCTTTACATATTAATTTGGTGGAGGGACGTCCGCTTTCGGATCCAAATGATATTGATTTGCTCGTATCAGAAAGCGGATACTTTAAATATTCTTTTATAGGATTGCTCGCCCTTTCCTTATCACCTAAAAGAAAGAAGCTTGAAAAACAAATTTATAAAGAAATACAAAGTCAGATTAATTTTTGGAAAAAGGCTATGGGTGAAAACATATCGGTTTCAATAGATAGTCATCAGCACACTCATATGATACCGCTTATTTTTAAAACTCTGATGCGTGCAATTGAAGATGAAGGTCTGAATGTCCAAAGTGTTCGTATCCCTGCAGAGCCAATTTCACCATATATTTTTACACCATCATTATATTTTGAATATAAACTCATAGGTTTGATAAAACAATGGCTTTTAAAAATGCTTGCTTTTGCAAACCGAAGGGAATTGAAAAAATCAAAAATACAATCTGCATATTTTATGGGAATTTTGTTTTCGGGTAAATTAAACGATGCAAGAATAAGAAAACTGCTTCCGCATTATCTGAAACTTGCAAAAAAACATAATAAAAATATTGAGATTGGATTTCATCCGGGATATATAAAAGACGGAGAGAAATTACTTGACGGAAGCAGACAAGATTTTAGAAAATTTTATTTTTCTCCTTGGCGTAACATTGAACATGAAACACTTATAAATTTTAAGTTTGAATAAAAGAGACGAAAGAAGGATTCAAAAATGCCCTACATTGATAGTGAGAAAGTTGACGAGAAAACAAGAGTAAAATTGGAAGCCTTAATCGAAAAATCCTATTTAGGATATTGGAGAAAGAAAAGACTCTTTGATATATTCTTTGCGACGATAATTTTGCTTGGCTTTCTTCCGCTTATGATAATCATTGCGATTGTTATATGTATTGATGATCCGAGCGCAGGACCGTTCTTTAAACAAAAAAGAGTGGGACGACATGGAAAAGAATTTTATATGTATAAATTCCGTACAATGCGTCCTAATGCAGAAGCACTTTTAGAGCAGTTGAAAGAAAAAAACGAAATGGACGGACCTGTTTTTAAAATCAAAGAAGATCCGAGAATAACAAGAGTAGGAAAAATCTTAAGAAAACTATCTCTTGATGAATTGATGCAATTCTTTAACGTTTTTAAAGGTGATATGACTTTGGTAGGTCCCAGACCACCTCTGCCGGGTGAGGTTGAGCATTACACCGATTATCAGAAGCTTCGTCTGCACGTAACCCCCGGACTTACTTGCACATGGCAGATAAGTAAAAACAGAAACGACATTCCATTTGAACAGTGGGTTGAAATGGACCTTGATTACATACAAAACAGAACCTTCCCCGGTGATATACTAATAATGCTGAAAACACCTATTGTTATGCTTAGCGGAACAGGAAGGTAGCCGAATTTTTACCGTTTGAAGCAGATTTTGATTGTTTTAAAGATGGGAGATAGAAATATGAAAGTTGCAATGGTTGGACATAAAGTTATTCCCTCAAGACGTGGCGGAATTGAAAACGTGCTCACTTCTTTGTGTCCGTTGCTTGTTGAAAAAGGAATAGATGTTACCTGCTACAACCGCAGTTCCGATAAAGTGGAAAATGAATATATCGGCACGGTTAAAGACAAAAAATATAAAGGTGTAACACTTAAAAATGCGTGGACAATCAACAGAAAAGGACTCTCTGCTATGGTTGCTTCCTTTACTGCGGCAATTTGTGCAACTTTCGGAAAATATGATATAGTACATTTTCACGCAGAAGGTCCTTGTGCTGCTATGTGGATACCAAAAATGTTTGGGAAAAAGTGCGTTGCAACGGTTCATGGACTTGATTGGCAAAGAGAAAAATGGGGCAAGGGATTTGCTTCTAAATATATAAAATTCGGCGAAAAAGTCATGGTGAAATGTGCGGACGAAATAATTGTTTTAAGTGAAAGTGCTCGTGAGTATTTCAAGCAAAACTATAATCGTGACACTGTACTTATTCATAACGGGATAGATAAGCCTAATAAAAAAGAAGCAGATGAAATCACAAAAATATACGGACTTTCAAAAGATGAGTATATTTGCATCGTATCACGACTTACTGCTGAAAAGGGTGTTCATTATCTTATTGATGCGTATAACAGTATTAAAACAAATAAAAAACTTGTTATCGCAGGTGATACCAGCGATACAGATGAATATGTAAAGATGATTAAGCAAAAAGCATCTGGAAATCCTGATATTATTTTTACAGGCTTTATATCAGGTGATGTATTAACCGAAATATATAGCAATGCTTATGTAGTTACTCTTCCTTCTGATATCGAAGGAATGTCTCTTAGTCTTTTAGAGGCTTTAGCATATGGTAATGCAGTTTTATGCTCTGATATTCCTGAAAACACATTGGTGACAGAAAGCAAAGCAATGCACTTTAAAAAGAGTAATGTGGAGGATTTGGCGGAAAAACTGCAAGCAATGTGCGATGACGAGAAGATTGTTAAGGAACTAAAAAATGGTGCTAGAGAATTTATACTTAGTAAATACAACTGGAACGATGTTGCAGATTCCACGTACAACCTATATAAAAAAGTAATGAAAAAATAAAAGGAAGGTACCTTATGTTATGAAAGGATATACACTTACTACAAAAACCAAGAAAAACATAAGAGTGTTGAAACTCTTTTTAATAAGTCTGATTTTTGTTTCGATAGCAGCGTCTATTGCAATAATCGGCTGTAATTATATTGGGAATCGTAATTTCAAAGAGACCTTTTATAGTGTAAGCAGCCTTAAGGTGAATAACAAGATAAGAATTATTCAAATTTCCGACCTGCATAATTGTTCATACGGAAAGAATAATAGAAAGTTGGTTGACAGAGTTAAAAACCTAAATCCGGATTTGATTATATATACCGGAGATATAACTGATTCAGGAGCAAAATCAAATGACAGAGTCATAAGCCTATGCAAAGAACTTGCAGATGTTGCGCCTTCATATTACATATATGGCAACAACGAAGTGGAAATGTATTATGACATTCCTCTGA
>CALDQB010000007.1 GCA_937911665.1 uncultured Clostridia bacterium
CCTTGATAATAATTAGGGTAAGCCATATTTACTCTCCTTTTTCAAAATAATACACGGGTGTTTCTCGCAGACTGTTCCAAGCATCGAAAACGCATCCGTCAACAACAGCGACAGCGTGTGAGCCTGTACCAATCACATAAACTCCGTTTGGGTGTTCTTGACAGAAATCTTCAACGGTATAACAATCGGGGCAATCTTGAATGGTACAACGCTTGAAACCTTTATGTTTTAGGTATGCGCTCCATACGGCATTGCTTGAAGCGAGGTCACCCATCATAAAACCTTGCACACATAGGTCAATATATGTTTTCTCCCACGATTGATTTAATGCCTTTGATATGGCACGGATAACACAATCTCCTACACGAAGTCCAAACGGATTAGGATTATATTCCATCCACATCGTCAAATCCTTTTAACATACCTTTTTCACGCAATATTTGAATGGTACGGAAAACAACGAGAAATGGAAGTTCGTTTAATTCCTTATGCGACTTAATAAATTGAGTTATATTCATATCATCACCTCTTGGCTATATAATAACAAAAAAGACAGCCATTCACAATCAAGTGAATAACTGTCTTTTTACTATTTATTTACTATTTTTTATAGGTGTTTGAATACTTTATCTTGGCACTTATAAATGATACTGCACACATTTTGAGTTGACATATCAAATTCTTCTGCCAATCGCTCATAGGTTATACCGTCAAGCAACCGCCTTTTTAAGATTTGTCTGTTTCTTTCGGCATTTCTGCCTATGATGTATTCATCAATGAGGTTTTCCCACTCACTCCGTGAAAGGTCGTAATTCTCCATTTTCGTCAAGTCGCATTACCTCCATTTTCACGAGTTTGGCAAAATCTATCTCCGCTTGAACACCCCTGCTAATTTCAGAAGCTACAATAAGCACATCGCACGCGCTCAAAAAATCGTAGCACACTTCCATAAAATCATCATACGGCATATCTTCATATTCAAGAAAAGAAAATGCGTGTAAAGGCGAAAAATA
This sequence comes from uncultured Clostridia bacterium, assembly GCA_937911665.1. GTDB lineage: Bacteria > Bacillota > Clostridia > Monoglobales > Monoglobaceae > UMGS1820. The sequence goes on from CALDQB010000007.1 coordinate 1,014, forward strand.
AGCGTGTTCGGGGTGTTCAATTTGCAACTTCTTTGCAATCTCGCCAACACGCTTAATGTTTGACTTATCTCCTTGATATTTGTGTGCTATATAATATCTCATTACATTGTCACCTTGATTTCTTTATGATTTCCGCATACGGTTATAATCTGCGGAGCGTGTGACGAGGGTATAAGCATTTTTTGAGCCGCATAACCGCCATATTCAAGCCAAGAGGTCGAAGAAACAACCTTGAAAGGCTTAACACTTACTTTATTGTTGTGCGTGTCTATCTTGATTTTTGACGGCTGTGTTACAAAAGGTTTGTGAGTATGACCCACAATAAGACAATCCATTCCGTCAATGACATATCCAAATCGCTCATTTCGGTTTACAGAACCACCCGTCAACATTCCACCGCCTGCGCCGTGTGTTGCCACAAATGTATATGTGGGGTTTGTCTTTCCGTCGCCATCTTTTTTGCCAAACTGTATTTTCAGAAAAGCAACATTTTCACGATAAAGATGTTCAAGATCTAACTTGCACATAATATCATAGGTCGGGTCGTTGTCTGCATCTTTTCCGCTTCTGCGCTCGTGATTTCCCGTCACCGCACACAAAATACGGTCTTTGATTGGCTCTAACATTTCAGCCATAAGGCGTTTTTGCTCTCTCGGACGCATAGTTTCCGCAAATACATTTGCTACACTATTTCGAGTCGAATTATTTATGAGGTCACCGCCAAGAATAACATGGCAATTTGGAACGCTCTTGACTTGGTTTATAAAGTTTATCCATTCCGTCTGCATATGCTCACTCGCTCCGAGATGCACGTCAGAAACGGGAATAATTGTTATATCGTCTTTATCCTTGAAATGCTTTTGTATAAGTTCAAAATCGGAGTGCAAGGCGTTATCCTCTTTTCTTCTTTTTTGCTTTTCTTACCTTTACGCCCTTGGCATTATTCTTCTTCTTGAATCTTATTTTCACTTTCTGCGCCATTGTTAATATCTCCTTGTTCGCCAACATTAACATTGTTTAGACCGTCGCCATCTTGTTCGTAAGAAACGGTTACAAATTGGCTTTCATAAATAAGCCAACCAATATTTGAAGCGAATAGCATTGAAATCGCCACAATCAGCGCAATCCACATACGCTTAATTTGTCGCTCTTGCCGTGCTACTGTTGCTTCGTGTACCACATAAGGCACATTCACATTTTTGTTTTCTGTTCCGCAATTGTTACAAGTCTTTGCCATTTTCTTTTCCTCCATAACCTCATAAATTTAGAAAGAGGGGAAACGGCGAGGTAACCGCTTTCGGGTGTACATCCCTATCCCCCACAACATTATAACATATTGATTTTGGTTTGTCAAGTCACTTCAAAATTAGTTCAAAGAATGCCACTACAAGCGAACCGATACTTGCACTTGCTACTGCCCACATAAGTTTTTTTACCACTGCAAAATCGTGAGATATTATTTCTATTCTCTTATCGTCTTTAGCAAAAATTTTACTATTTTGAGCCTGTGTTTCATTACAATCGGATTGGAGAACATAACGGTCATCAAATTCTTTCTTTATTGTGTCAAAATCTTCCATACTTAACGCCATTATTTGCTCTCCTTTCTAAATTTATTAGCAATATTTCCAATAAGCGCAGGGAAATATTTATCTATATTTTCACGCTTAATCCAATAGTCAGCAGGGTTCATAATTCCTATTTGTTCAAGGTATCTGCAATCTTCTTCAAATTGAGATATTTCATAAATTCCAACTTTATTGGGAATTTCTATTACATTTTCAGGGTTAATTTTCTTTGAGCCATCTCTTATTTCATAATGCAAGTGCGCCCCGAAAGAATACCCCGTATTCCCCATATAACCGATTTTTTGACCTTGTTTGACTTTCGCCCCTGCTTCGACATATCTTTTCTTTAAATGGCAATAATAATAGAATAATCCATCATTTCCTTTGATGCAGATATAATTGCCCCATTGCCAAGTAGGATTACTTTTGTCTGTAATTATTCTGCTTTGAATTACCACACCATCAATTGTTGATGTCACTTCATAAGAGCCTACGCCCACGAGGTCATAGCCGCCGTGAAATTGTTTTGTGCCGTTTAGCGTTCTTTCTCCAAACGGTGAAGTCAAGCGAACTTTGTTACAATCAAATGGTATAATCATTCAACCTCACCACCTTTTATATATCCTTCTACGCTTGAATTTTTGCCCCATTTCGCTTTCGCCTCAACAAGCGCATCATCTATCCACTTGCAGAGCCTTTCCACAGAAACAACGGATTTTAGCACCGCAGGAAGCACATTGTAAATCCTTTCAAAAACATAAGCTTGTTTGAGTTCTCCTGTACCGCTTCCAAATTGCTTCTCGGCTTCCGTAGTAAGAACATAAAGGATTTTATAAACTATATTTTTTTGCCCTTTAAAATATAGTATTCCAAGCGCAACACAAATACACGCTACTATAAGAATACTATCCCAATTTGCTATTATAAAATCAATAATCGCCATAATTCATTCCTCCATCGTCTTGTTGTATGGCTTTTCCGGCAATATCGCCATAATATTTCATTAGTTTAATTTTATTTTCTGTTTTGGCTTTCCAATAATAAAATCCCGTTGCCGTGGCATATTCCGCAAAGATTGAGGGAATGAGGTAAGCAAGAGGTGAAGTATCTCCTGTGTGCCACATCAACACAAGAGAATAAATAGTTATTATGACTACAAATATTGTCATAAATATTATTATTTTTTTAGAAAATTCTGTCTTATTCATACGCAAACCTTATAAAGTCAGGGTATGTGTGTCCCCAAGGATATCCTTCTATTTCTCCTCTTTTGCCGTCTATATATATCTTACAATATGTCCCCAGTTGGGAAAAAGCATTTTCATTTATTTCTTTCACCGAACTCGGCACAAATAACGAACCTTCGAAATAGAAAAATGCTCTTGCTCCTATTTTTTTAAGAGAAGGAGGAAGTGTCAAATCACCATTCGCAGTATACAAATACGCATCATCTTCTATTTCTTCAATCCAAGGAGGCAATATTAAAATCTTCCCCCTTGTAGTGTTTTCCCTGTCATTTTCCCCTAATGTTTTTTTAGCCACATATAATATATTATAAGGACTTCCATCTGATGATGGTATCATTTGATTTAAACAATCGGTTATCATAAAATGTGTAAGATAAGAATTTACTTCAGATTGAGCATCCAACGGTCTAAAATCTTTTCTTCCTAAAGATGCATTTAAAGCTTTTTTTATTTTGCTCCACATATTACACTATCTCCGTAATTGTTCCATCATTTTCAAAAATAATGTTTTTTGTTATTGTTTTTTGCCCCACATATATTTCGGTAATAGAGCCGTCGTCATTGAATATGGTGGTTTTTGTTTCTCCAAATCCGTTAGTTTCTGTTATAGAACCATCGTCATTAAAAACGACATTATTAGAAACAAATCCTTGCAAAGCCATCATTGTTTCTCTGTTTATTGGAGTTCCATTTTGTTCTATTGTTTTATCTATAAATTCTTTCAAAATCAATCCTCCAAATACAAAATTTTGTCCTCATCGTGTCCCCAAGGATGTCCACTTATATTTCCCTTTTTATTGTCTATTACTACGATATATGACGAACCCCTAAAACACGTTTCTCCTATTTCTTTTACGGTGCGCGGAATATAAACAAGACCTTTTTTCCCCGAAAAGCTATCATATATTTCCTCAACTCCATAAGGAACAAAACTGTTCTGATTTGTGTAGTTATTATACTGCCCTCCATATCTTTTTGAATAACCATATGGGAAAGCCTTCATATAGTCGTGATATGTCGTTTTATTGTTTATGCTTGTTATTTTGGAAGATAAACAATTAACAAAATTTGCATATTCTATATAAGCGTTTTTCTTTCCCAATTCATCCAAAGTCGAGCCATAGCTTTTTCCCAAAGTAGAATTAAGAGCCTTTTTTATTGCAGACCACATTCGATTTCACCGCACTCTCTGTATAAATATTTTATTTCTTGTATCATCGATTCTATATCGAACAATATCTTTTCTATGGCATTTATGTCATTAAAATTATATGACACATTCGGGGTATTGGGTGTATTTTTATAAACAAAAAACGCCTCTTTCAAAATGTTTGTATTATCCAAAATTCTTTGAAATTCTCCCTCATCAAATATTTGTGAATAATCCCAATTTTTGTTAATTATAGGTGTGTTCCAATACCCCATATCGTTTATCAAAGATTTTAATTCATCTTGTTTGTTTTCGATTCTGTTCAATGTATTAATGGTTAAAGTTCCTCTTTCCAATATGGCGATTTCTTCTGTGGTTAGTGTTGAGAAATTTTGTACCTTTTCTGAACGGATTTTTATTGCATTCGCCACATCTTGTTGTGTTCTGTCATAAATAAGAGCCATTTTATCACCTTAAAACTGTATCCTTAATTATTGTTCCACCAATCAAATTAAACGACTGCTTAATAACTCTGCCCGTTATTTCGCCCAAATATTCGGTTTGTGTTGTAATCTTATCTCCTACATTTACAACCTCATCATAGGTAACAATTTTAGGAGATTTTTCACCATACTTTATCTCGCCATATTTAACTTGACCGTATCTATATACCTCATCTCCCGAAACGTGTTTACCTTCGATTATTTTGAGATTGACTTGGTTATTTACTATAAGCCAATTATAACACTTTTCAAGCACATTGTCAATGTTATACTGCGAAACAAGAGTTGCGTTTTCAATAGCAACAACTTTTTCAATCGTATTTGCTCCCACATCTTCACGGTCTTGTCTGCGTGTCTGTGTTGTATGTTCGTATTGTTGACCTCGCAATATACACCCTGAATTTGCATTGATAACTGCATAATTTGTGTGTTTTAATTCATTGCCTTTATCGTCAACTGCAAAACTACCATTTGTAATTGATAAATCGTGCAAAGGCTCGGAGAATTTGACAAATATATTTTGCCCTATGCCACTTTCAATTGCATCATATACATCTACTGTTTCAATTATCGGCTTGTATGAATGTACTGCAACTTCAACGCCTGTAACTGTTTCTTCGTCAGCAAAATTCTGACCTTGCATAATTCGGTTGAGTGGTATGGTCTGCTTGACATCATCTTCAAGCGCAAATACCTTTACAACCTCACTATTGCTTGTATCAACTACCGCTTGAATTGCAAAAGCAACTTGCATTAAAGCATCACGGCAAGTTGTGTATGGGATATATCCTGTAACTATCGCATCAGCAAAAACATCATCAATGCTATATGGCACTTTTGCAACTGTGAAAATGTCGGTCAACAACTCAACTGCATTTTTGTTTGTATAAATACCGCCATAATATGGTATGCTATCAAGCAACCCAATATAATCTTCACTTTGTATGCTCCACAATCTTTTTGCTTTTCGTGTGGATTTCTTAACAAAAGTTGTTGCTTTTAATTCGCCATTGAAATATACGCTTAAAGGCTGCTTCTGTTGGAAACTGTACTCTACATCCGAGCGGCTATCCAAAACAAAATCGCTTGTATTTATACTAATTTCACTTGATATAGGGTTTATTTCTTGAATAATTTTTACGCTTCTTAATTCATCCCCTGCGAATATCGTTCCAAAACCATAATCAATAGCCTTTAACTTCAAGCGATTTTGTGGCATATTTATTGCCGTTATGGTGATAACCAATCTGTTATAATTCTCAACCGTATTGTTGCAATAATATTGTGCCTTATCGGGATAAAAATCCTTTTGACCCAAATCTATTTCTTCTCCCTCTGCATCTCTCCACCAATGAATATTTATGTGTGTAGCAAAAATTTGATTATATGTGTCAAAGGTAAATGTTAAGCCTGTCGAAGTATAAAAATCATCGCTTGTCAAATTCAAGACAATTGGCGTTTCAAAAACTCCATCCTGTCCACTTATGCTTTCACTCCAAAGACCAAAATTTTCGTTTTTTGGCAAGGACGGAAAAGCCGTAGCCGTTCCGTCCAATACCGTTTGATACATCTCGCAAGGATTTGCAAAATTCTTTACATCAAGTCCATAATATTGGAGTTCCGATAAATCAACAAAACTTGCCTTGTCTTCTACCGTTGTTTCAAAATCTTCTTTTGCTCCAACGGCTACGTTTCCATATACAATTTCTACGCCTTGATTTTTCACGGTACAATCTGCGCCTCCATAGGAATTATATTAACTGAGAACGTATCCCAATAGACTACGCCGCTGTTGACGTCAATCTTCTTTAATGCTCTTTCTCCTTGCGAAATGTAAGCATCATAAGAAATTGTTGTCTGGTTATGGACTATCTCAACAGGAATGCCATCATATCTCGGTTTGCTGACATAATCAAAAAGTTTATCATATTCAGCTTCTCTGCCTTGCTTACGCTTGAATGTGATTTTGTGACCGATAAATGTTCCGAGTGGGTCGAGTGTCATTCTCGCTCCTGTAGAAATCGTTCTGCCCGTGTTTTCCGAATATAGAATATTAAAGTTTTCGGAAAGTTCTATAACGAGAACATCATAAGCTTTTCCGCCAATCTTAACATAATCCATTACGCAATCACCAACCTTGTGCCAATTCTGCGGTTTTCTCTATTGCCCTGTTCGACAACTGCTCTGCCAAACTCTCTGCCGTCAATTTCAAGAACTACTTCTGTACTGCCTCCCGCTGAAGATGTTGCCTCTTGCACTGCCTGATTATACCACATTTGCTTTAAACTATCATCTTTATTTAACGGCGAAGACGGCAATAGTGTTCCTGTAACGGCTGGTGGTTCTTCAAACCAAGTTATTTTGGGTATCCTGCTCAAATCGGGCAACAAAGATGTTTTTGAAGCTACACTATTCCAACCGTCAACAAAATTATTTATGACAGCTATTGCCCCATTAAGTGCATCTTGCAATCCATAGGTAAACGCATATTTTATACCTTCGATAATTTTTTTTGCAAGTCCTCTCCATTTTTCTTCTGTAAAGAACGGTACAACATCATTTTTCCACCAATTACTTGTTTTCTCTCCCCAAACTTTTATAAGCTCATCTAACTCTAATATAAAATTCGCTGTTCCTTCTCCAAAATCATACGACAACTGTTCCCAATCAACGTCTTTTATTTTCTTTATTATCGCATCAATTTTTTCTCCAACTTCACCTTTCTTCTGTCCATTAAAAAAACCTTCCAC
>CALDQB010000008.1 GCA_937911665.1 uncultured Clostridia bacterium
TGGTAACTTCGATTAAATATTAAAAATAACAATGGCGCAAAGTTACAAATTATAGCCTGTACGGCCGCAGAGGTGAAACACGCATAAATTGTTCGTTGATAGTTTAAACTCTTACTCATAACACCTATTCAATCCCAAGTATTCCGCCAACAAACTCTTCCGCATCAAATGGAGCAATATCATCAATACCTTCACCAACTCCAACAAGCTTAACGGGAATATCGTATTCGTTCTTTATAGCAAAAACAATTCCACCTTTTGCAGTCCCGTCAAGTTTGGTAAGCATTATTCCTGTAATATCAGCCGCTTCTTTAAACTCCTTAGCCTGCTGAACTGCATTTTGCCCTGTAGTCGCATCAAGAACAAGAAGAACCTCCTTGCCACCATTTGGTATCTCACGCTCAAGTATGCGATAAATTTTCTTCAGCTCTTCCATAAGATTTTTCTTGTTATGAAGTCTGCCCGCAGTATCACAGATAAGCACATCTACATATTTACCCTTGCAAGCATTAATAGCATCATATACAACTGCTGCAGGGTCAGAGCCCTCCTGTTGTTTGATAATCCTCACATCAGCACGTTCTGCCCATACCTCAAGCTGTTCAATAGCTGCCGCGCGGAAAGTATCTGCTGCGGCTATAACAACATTCTTTCCCTGTTGCTTATACATATTGGCAATTTTCCCAACCGATGTGGTCTTACCTACTCCGTTAACGCCAATTACAATAATAACCGCAGGAAGTCCATATACATTTAATTTGGAATCTGTGCCCTCGCAGAGTATATCCTTTAAAATCTGCGCAAGCTCATTTTTAAGTTCAACACTGTCAACTATATGCTTTTCATCAGCGGCATCCCTTAATCTGTCGATTATTTCTAAAGATGTATTGACGCCTAAATCAGCAGTAATTAAAACTTCTTCAAGCTCTTCAAAAAGCTCCTCGTCTACTGACTTAAATGTTTTTATTACTGTATCAAATTTTTCATTAATAGATTCCCTTGTCTTATTTAAACTATCTTTAATTTTACCAAAAAGTCCCATAAGTCATCCTCCGTTTATTTCGCCTGAACTTCGTCAATATTAAGTGATAAAAGCTTTGATACACCACGCTCCTGCATTGTAACACCATAGAGAATATTTGCAGCTTCCATTGTTCCTCTTCTATGGGTTACAACAATAAACTGTGTCTTATCACTATATTTCTTTAAGTAGTCAGCCGTTCTGTACACGTTTACATCATCAAGCGCCGCCTCTATCTCGTCCAGAATGCAAAACGGTGTAGGACGGACATTCAGTATGGCAAAAAGCAATGCAATAGCAGTAAATGCACGCTCACCGCCCGACAGCAATGTAAGACTTTGCAGCTTTTTACCGGGGGGCTGTGCTTCAATTTCAATACCGCTTTCTAATATATTATCAGGCTCTGTTAGAGTGAGGTTTGCTCTACCACCGCCAAATAACTCGCCAAATACTTTGCTGAAGTTTTCGTTGATTACTTTGAATTTTTCAGCAAAACGCGATTGCATAATAGTAAGCATTTCTTCTATAACGCCCTCAAGTTCTTTTTTAGCTTTACCAAGGTCATCTGCCTGAGCACTAAGGAATTCAAACCTCTCTTTTATTTCCTTGTATTCTTCTATTGCATCAATATTGATATTGCCCAGTTCGCGAATATTATCACGAAGTTCCTTTATGCGAACAGTTGCCTCTTTATAATCAAACCCCTCTTCCTGTTTTAGAGCTGCCGCCTCACTGAAAGGAAGCTCATATTCTTCAAGAAGTCTGTTCACAATATTTTCAAGCTCTAATTCAAACTTAGCAGATTTGGATTCCATCTTACCTTGTTGCTGGGTCAGGCTGAACATCTGTTCCTGTACGTCCTTAACAGAGTTTTGTTTTTCTCTGATACGAACTTCAACACCTGACCGCTCGGCAGACATTTTCTCGATTTTCTCACGATAGTCTTTAATTGCCTGTTCCATCTCTGTTTCGGAATTCTTTATATCGTCAATTTCCTTAAGAATATCTGCGTTTCTGTCCCGCATCATCTGTATTCCGCCGCTCTTTGCAGTGATAGCCTCGATGTACTGTGCTTTTTCCGTGTTAAGCCTTGAAATTCTGTCGTTCTGTAGCTCTATATCTTTAAGAATAGAGTTTCTCTCTATGTTTAGTTCGGTAAGCTTTGAAACCAAAATATCGCCTTTTCCTGAAAGCTCCGTATACTCTCTCTGCAGCGTTGAAACCTGATTTTCCAGAGCATCCCATTTTCCCTGAAGTTCTTTTAAGGTCTTCTCTTTTGACTGTTTTTCCTGTGCAATTTCAAGAAGCTTACTCTCTACATCATTTATTTCACCCAAAAGCTGATTCTCTGAAATTTCAAGATTATCAAGTAACTGTTTGAAGTAAGAAAATTCTGAGTCCAGACGCACACTTTCCTGACGTTTTTCCTGAATACTTATATTCTCTGCCTGAACTCTGTTCTTGTTTTCTTCCAGAAGTTTTGAACTTTTTTCTCTCTTAGATTCTGCCATTGTAATCTCTGACTCTAACTTCTTTATATCCTTTGCCAGAGTTTCAATCTCATCTGCACGGGAGAGAGAGCCGGTAGTCTTGCCACGGCTTCCGCCTGTCATAGCACCGCCGGGCTGAATAACATCGCCATCAAGTGTGACAATCCTGAAACTATGCCCTGTATTTCTTGCAAGAGCAATTGAGTTGTCCATGTTATCACAGATAACGGTTGTTCCAAGAAAACTGCTTACTATATCCATGTATTTCTTGTCACACTCTATAACATCCGATGCAATAGCAATTACACCCTTTTGTCCTTTGGTGGCTGAATCATCAAACTTCTTTGATTTTATAGCAGAAATAGGCAGGAAAGTTACTCTGCCAAGATGTTCTTCTTTAAGATATCTGATTGCATTCTTTGCATCCTCTTCTGAATCAACTACAATATTCTGATTTGCACCGCCAAGTGCAGTTTCTATTGCCGCTATGTATTTTTTTTCCGTCTTTATAAGCTGAGCAAGAGGACCGTGAATATGAGCATTCTTGATTTTTCCATCATTATAGGCAGTCATAACACCTTTAACGCCTTTTCCATAACCCTCGTATTCACGCTCCATATCAGACAACATGGTATGTCTTGACTGCTTTTGGTTAAGGGAAATCATCTTCTGGTTTTTCTCGTCAAGTAAACGGATTGCCTCTTCCTCAAGTTCAGCCGTCTCTTTTTCAAGCTCTGCTATGACCTTTTCAGCAATTTTAACATCATCCTGACACTTTTCCAGATTTTTCTTAACTTCATCTCTGTCTTTTATAAGCTTGTCTTTATCGTCATTTCTGCCCGAGAGCTCTCGCTCTACTGCCGCTTTTCTCGCATTATAGTTATTAACCAAGACTTCAAGACTTGAACATTCCGCATTTATAGCGTTAATCTGTGCTGTTGTTTCGATAATATCGGACTTAACACTCTCTAAAATATCGTTTTTAGCAGTTGTGTCCGCATTGTTCT
>CALDQB010000009.1 GCA_937911665.1 uncultured Clostridia bacterium
CAAGAGTAAGTGTCGAGCTTGACGCAAGAACCAATGATGAAAGAGTTGACATTGATGCCGAAAGCACCAGAACAATGACAATTGCAACCAAAATATCGGGCAGATTCGAAAGCATAGTCGGAATAATAGCATCAAATCCACCAACGATAGAGCCATTGGCAAGAAAGTCAAGCTTATCAGCAAAAAGTCTTCCAAAACCGCCGAGGAAGTAACATCCGCCCGCAACTATTATTGCAAAAATTGTCGAGATTGTAGCCCCTTTTTTGATATCCTGCTCACTCTTTATTGCGTAGAACTTCTGAACCATCTGCGGAAGCCCCCACGTTCCAAGCGATGTAAGGATAACAACAAACATCAAATTCAAAGGATCAGGCCCAAAGAATGAGTTAAACGCACCCGGGGCATTACCGTCAACATTTACAGCCGCAAGACCATTCAGCGATTCAATAAATCCGCCATTTTGAGTCAGAACCGCTGCAATAACCGCAACTATTCCAACAATCATAATTATTCCTTGTATAAAATCGTTGACAGCTGTTGCCATATATCCGCCTGCTATAACATAAATACCCGTAAGTATCGCCATTATTATAACGCATACAGAATAGCTGACACCCGGAAACGCCATCTCAAAAAGTCTTGAAAGACCGTTGTAGAGCGACGCTGTGTAGGGAATCAAAAATATAAAAACGAGAATTGATGCCGCAATCTTTAAAGCAGAGCTTTGATATCTTTTGCCAAAAAATTCAGGCATAGTTGCAGTTTCAAGATGCTGACTCATAAGTCTGGTTCGTCTTCCCAAAACCATCCACGCAAGCAAAGAACCAAGAACCGCATTGCCGATACCTATCCAAGTAGAAGCAATTCCGAACTTCCATCCAAACTGACCTGCATATCCGACAAAGATTACAGCCGAAAAATATGATGTTCCGTAAGCAAAAGCTGTAAGCCAGGGTCCAACGGTTCTGCCGCCGAGAACAAATCCGCTTACATCCGTAGCATGTCTTCTGCACATAACACCAACTAAAATCATTACGGCGAAGAATACAATCAACAGACCTAATTTCAATACCATTTTACATCTTCCCTTTCTTTTATTTGGGCAACAAAAATGCCCTTTGATAATTTCAAGGGCATAAAAAACGCCCTCATAACATATGAGGGCGAATAAATCGCGGTACCACCTCATTTTACCAAATCCTCACGGACTCAGCCTTTGCGAGTACGGCATAGGTAGATATGCTTATACTCTCTTGCTATAACGGGCAATCCCGTCGTGTCCTACTTTGGAAAACCGGTTCAGCACGCAGCTCGCAAAATGTATTCAATTGACATAATCCACTGTCTCACAGCAACCGACAGCTCTCTTGAGAATTATTTGTCAACCTACTTGTTTTCGGTCATAGCCTTTAAATATTTACTTTTGAATATTATAGTACTTTGATTTAAAAATGTCAAGATTTTTTTACAATTTTCTTATACTTTATATTCTTTTTTTGTCGTAGTTTCTGATTGTATCAATTATATACCAGCAGGCAGCCAGACACATGGCGGCAACCATAAAAGCAAACACGAGAGTTTCTGCAAGAGGTGGTATCTCACGCCAAACAATCATCATAAGAACTCCTGCATAAAATATAACAGTTGACACCTTTCCTGACCAGCTGGAACTTACCACGATTTTGTTGAGATATAGTATTCCGCCCGCTATTATCATACTAATTTCCTTTACGCATACTACTATTAAAAGCCAAAGCGGTACTATCTCTACAAGCACAAGGCAAACAATAGCGGTAATCTGCATAAGCTTATCCACAAAAGGGTCATATACCTTGCCAAAGCTCGTAATCATATTATAATGCCTTGCTATATATCCGTCAACCACATCGGTTATTCCTGACAGAATAAAAATCAAAGCTGCAATATGAAACTCTCCTGCTCCAAGCATAAAGTATGCAAAAACAGGTACAAGAATAAGTCTCACCGTTGTAAGAATATTAGGAAGCATAACATATCACCCCAGTTTTATAACTTTATTATTTTACATTTGCTACACCACTATATACTTGACCTCTGTTGCCGTCAATTGTGATAGTAGTGCCGTTTTTCAAAATCTGTGTAGCATTTTTTGCGCCGCAAAGCACGGGAATGTCTAAAGTCATACCCACAATAACCGCATGCGAACCGATTCCTGACGTTTCAGTTATGATGGCAGATGCTTTTCTCAAAATTGATATGATATCATTATTTGTTTCTGATATAACGAGGATATCCCCGTCTTTAAAATTATTAATAGCCTCGGTATTATTTTTAGCCACGCAAACATTTCCGCAAACAGATTTATTACAGAAACTTGTGCCTGTAAGAAGCACATCACCTACAAGTTCAACCTTTAATACATTTGTAGTTCCGCTTACCCCCACAGGACTTCCTCCTGTTATAACAACGATGTCGCCCTTATTTACAATATCAGTCTGCTCAATCGCCTGTTCGATTGCATGCTCAAAAAGCTCATCTGATGTGCTTTTTTTCTGCGTGCGTATTGGTGTAACGCCCCATGACAAATTAAGCTGACGATATACGCGGTCATCAAGTGTTCCTGCAATTATGGGACAGCTTGGTCTGAATCCCGAAATAACCCTTGGGGTATAGCCTGATTTACTAACTGTTAAAATCGCAGCTGCGCCAAGGTCGTGAGCAGTTGTGCAAGTAGAATGGCTTATTGCGTTCGCAACACTTAACCGTTCATCAACACGCAACGCATCAAAGCGTTTTACATAATTTATATTCTCTTCTGCCCTGGAACATATCTGTGCCATTGTTAAAAGTGCTTTTACAGGGTACTCTCCCACCGCCGTCTCACCCGAGAGCATAACTGCCGATGTTCCGTCATACACAGCGTTTGCAACATCGGATGTTTCAGCTCTTGTCGGGCGCGGATTATGTGTCATAGATTCGAGCATCTGTGTCGCTGTAATTACCATCTTATTTGAGCGGTAACAACGTTTAATTAAATCTTTCTGGATTGCAGGAAGCTCGTCAAAAGGAATTTCAACCCCCATATCACCTCTTGCAACCATAATTCCATCGCTGACACTTAAAATATTTTCTATATCCTCAACGCCTTGTCTGTTTTCAATTTTTGCGATAAGGCGAATATTCTCTCCGTTGTTTTCTTCGAGAATTCTTTTTATTTCCAAGACATCAAACGCACTGCGTACAAACGATGCCGCAATGTAGTCAACACCCTCTTCTATTCCGAAAATTATATCAGCAACATCCTTTTCGCTCATATAATTCATTTGCAGATTAACATCAGGAACATTTACACTCTTGTGGCTTCCGATTACTCCGTCATTTTGAACTTTACATATAACGTCTCCATCCTTTATGTCGGTAACAATCATTTCGATAAGTCCGTCATCAATAAGAATTCGGGTGTTTACACTTATATCATCGGCAAAACCCGCATAATTTATATGAGAGCATTCCTCTGTTCCCTCTACCTCTCTTGAGGTCAAAGTAAAGGTCTGTCCCGCTTTAAGCTCTGCCTTTCCATTACGAAAATCACCTGTACGCACCTCGGGGCCTTTTGTATCAAGCAGAATAGGTATTGGCAAATTTAGTTCATCACGGAGTTTTTTGACCATATCAATTCGTTTCTTTTGTTCTTCGTGAGTTCCGTGCGAAAAATTAAGACGAACTGTATTCATTCCGCCTAACATAAGCTGCCGTAAAATGTCAGGATTATCCGTAGCAGGTCCAAGTGTGCAAATAATTTTAGTCTTTCTCATCGTAAGTTGATATCCTCCAAATGTTATCGTGTTATAATTATGCAAATCGCTTATTTCGAAAAACGCTCAATAATCGCTTTTACAATTCTTTCGGACGCATGTCCGTCGCCATAAGGATTTGCGGCGCGTGCCATTTTTTCGTACCCTGCTTTGTTAGATATAAGCTCTTCGGTCATCTTGAATATGTCATCATATTTAACACCCGCAATTTTAACAGTCCCTGCCTCGATTGCCTCAGGACGCTCTGTTTCGTTTCTGAGTACAAGTACGGGTTTTCCAAGTGACGGAGCCTCTTCCTGCAATCCACCTGAATCTGTAAGCACAAGGTATCCCCTCTTTATTGCATTGTGAAGCTCGTCTGCGTTAACAGGGTCGATAAGCTTTACTCTGTCAAGTCCGCCAAGAATTTCAAATACTGTTTCTCTTACAGCGGGGTTTAAATGCACGGGGTATACTACCTCTACATCTTCGTACTTTTCAACAATGTCACGAACCGCCATACAAATATTACGAAGCGGCTCACCTAAATTTTCTCGTCTGTGCGCGGTCATAACGATTACCTTTTTGTTTTCCCAATCAATCGTTTTAAGCGCATCATCCTTGAATTCATAATCATCTCTTACGGTTGTATTTAGCGCATCGATAACTGTATTACCGGTAATATACACAGTAGACGGATCCACCTTTTCAGAAATGAGATTATCCTCATTACGCTTGGTTGGAGCAAAATGCATATCTGCTATAACGCCCGTAATTCTGCGGTTTATCTCCTCTGGATAAGGGAAGTATTTGTTATAAGTTCGAAGACCTGCCTCAACATGGCCTACCGCGATTTGATTATAGAAAGCCGCAAGCGAGCCTACAAAAGTTGTAGACGTGTCACCGTGCACAAGAACAATATCAGGCTTTGCTTCCTTCATAACCTTGTCAAGTCCCTCAAGTGAACGGGTTACGATTTCAACAAGTGTCTGTCTGTCCTTCATTATGTTCAAATCATAATCAGGCTTGATATCGAAAATTTCAAGAACCTGATCAAGCATCTGACGATGTTGAGCGGTTACACATACTATGGAATCTATTTTATCCGAATTTTTTTCGAGCTCCTTTACAAGCGGAGCCATTTTTATAGCTTCGGGGCGTGTTCCAAAGATTGTCATTACCTTGATTTTACTCATTTTTATCATTCCTTTCACTTGCGGTATCTTCAGTTTCCTGCAGATAATCATAGTTATCTGAATGCTTACTCGGGTCGCGGAGCTGACCCATAAGTTTAAGTGATGCAAGTATTATTATCATTATAGAAAGAATTAAAAATACGCCTCTTAAATATCCTCTTATCGAAATAACAACTGCCGTAAGACACAAAACCGCAGTCAAAGTGTAAAGAATTGCAACAGTTTGCTTTTGTGAAAAGCCCATATCCAAAAGCTTATGATGCAAATGACCTCTGTCAGGTGACATTGGAGATCTTCCCGATGATACACGTCTTGCAATTGCAAAAACTGTATCAAAAATAGGAAGTCCGAGCACAAGAAACGGTATTGCAAAAGAAATAATCGCTGATAATTTCAAAAATCCCTGTACCGAAATACAAGCAAGAACAAAACCAAGGAACAACGCCCCTGTATCTCCCATAAATATCTTTGCGGGATTAAAGTTATAAGGCAAAAATCCAAATGCCGCGCCCGCAACTGCTGCAGTAATGATAGCAACATTAAGGCTGTTGCTTATAAGTGTAAGTGCGAGCATACATATTGCCGCAATTGATGAAACACCAACCGCAAGGCCGTCAAGACCATCTATCAGGTTAACTGCATTACAAACCCCTACTATCCAGAACACTGTTATTGCAACCGATACCCAGAAATTTAAAACTATATAAGGAGGTCCTATCCATGCAGAAAATGGGTTGGCAAAATGCTCAATTCTAACGCCTGAATAGACAACAACTGCCGCCGCTAAAATCTGGCACATAAGCTTGACCGATGCTTTCATATCTGTTATATCATCAATCATTCCCACTACCACAATTATTACACAACCTATAAGTATTCCAACCGTTTCCCTATCGAGTGTAGCAAAACAAAGCACACTTACAATAAAACCATAAAAAATCGCAAGTCCGCCGATTAAAGGTGTCGGTTTTTTGTGAATTCTTCTTTTATCTTTGGGAACATCAATCGCATTTAGCTTATGCGCGAGCGAAATTACCATAGGTGTTGCAGCAAAGGCAACCAAAAAAGCAACTCCAAGCGCAAGAATTACAAAGAAATTATTATTTAAAATCATATCTTTTACCTCGTTACGGTTGTATAAAGCCAACCTTTCTGTATACCTTGGAAATTGTCTTTACAGCTACCTTATTTGCAATCTCGGCACCATTTCTGTAAACAGATTCGAGATAATCCTTGTTAGCCATAAGATCATTATACTTTTCCTGAATTGGACGAATTTTTTCTACTATCGCCTCACCAACAGCAGCTTTAAAGTCACCATAGCCTTTTCCACAGAATTCATTTTCTATCTCTTCCATAGTTTTGTCGGTTACGGCACTATAAATGCTCATAAGGTTTTCGACGCCTTCTTTACCTTCGCCTCTGCATACTCTGGCATCAGAATCAGTAACCGCGCGCTTTACCTTACGCATAATTGCATCAGGAGAATCAAGTAAAAGAATATATCCGTTTTCGTTTGTATCGGATTTAGACATCTTCTGTGTAGGGTCCTGAAGGCTCATAATTCTTGCCCCAACCTTTGGAATATAGGGTTCAGGAACCTTAAATGTTTCGCTATAAGCGTTGTTAAAGCGTTGTGCAAGGTCACGGGTAAGCTCAAGGTGCTGCTTCTGGTCATTACCAACAGGTACTAAATCTGCCTGATAAAGCAATATATCCGCCGCCATAAGTGCAGGGTAAGTAAAAAGTCCCGCATTTATGTTATCCGCGTGTTTTCTGCTTTTATCTTTAAACTGTGTCATTCGGGAGAGCTCGCCCATATATGTGTTACAGTTGAGTACCCATGAAAGCTGAACATGAGCGGGAACGTGAGACTGGAAGAATATCGGGCTCTTTTCAGGGTCAATTCCTGATGCAATAAAAAGTGCCAGTAAATCCATACAGTTTTTACGCAATGTCTTTGCTTCCTGTCTTACAGTTATAGTATGCATATCCGCCAGCATAAAAAAGCATTCATATTCATCGGTTTTCTGAAGTTCCACCCAGTTACGAAGCGCCCCTACATAGTTACCGAGAGTAAGTGCGCCTGAGGGTTGAATTCCGCTAAGTATTCTCTTTTTTTCTGTTACCTGCTCCATTGTATTTACATTCCTTTCAATATGTCAGAGTTATTTGCCAACTGCACCGTTTAGCACCTTGGCAAGAATTTTTATGCCCTTGTCAATCTGCTCAATCGATGCCATAGAATAGTTGAGTCTGAAACTGCTGTACTTTTTCTTGTCATCTATCATAGTAGTTGCACCGGGTACAAATGCTACATTATTCGCGATAGCTTCCTTCATAAGCTCCTTACTATCAATTCCGTCGGGCATAGTGCAGAAAAGGAATAAACCTCCCTCTGGCCTTGTATGCTCAACGGTATCGGGGAATAATTCATCCATAAGCTTCATCATATGTTCGCATTTTTCTCCATAAACCTTGCATATTTTCGCAATATGTTCATCTATTGAATATCTTGTTACAAACTCATATGCAACCATCTGTGTGAGCATCGGCGTATGTACATCCTGAACCTGCTTGCAGATTATCATTCTTGCCATAAGCTCTCTGTTACAACTTGCAAAGCCTATTCTCATTCCCGGAGAGAGAATTTTCGAAAATGACCCAAAATATACAACCCTGCCTGTTTTGTCAAGAGATTTAATCGTTGGAACAGGCTTTCCTGAAAATCTCAATTCACCATATGGATTATCCTCAAAAATTATAAAATCGTATTTCTCTGCGAGTTCTAAAACCTTCTTGCGTTTTTCAAGAGACATAGTAATTCCCGACGGGTTCTGGAACGTTGCAATTGTATACAATATTTTTATGTTATTATGTTCTTTAAGGAGTTCTTCAAGCTTGTCTACATTCAATCCGTCATTTTCCATATCAACGCCATAAAGCTCCGCATTGTAAGAACGGAAGCAATTAAGACCGCCAATAAAGCTAGGTTCCTCGCAAACAATTCCATCACCGGGATTTATGAGTGCCTTTGTAGCAAGGTCAATTCCCTGCTGACCGCCACTGACAATAATTGTATCATCATTTTTCGAAAT
Source organism: uncultured Clostridia bacterium (assembly GCA_937911665.1). Lineage (GTDB taxonomy): Bacteria > Bacillota > Clostridia > Monoglobales > Monoglobaceae > UMGS1820. The sequence continues at coordinate 8,068 of CALDQB010000009.1, forward strand.
GATACCCTGATTTGTGAGCCTGTTAATAACCCATTCACGCAAAGGGGGATACCCTTCTGTTATTCCGTACTGAAGCGCCATACCGCCGTTTTTTTCGAGTACTTCTTTGGAAATTTCCGCTAACTCTTCACTGGGAAAAAGAGCAGAATCAGGTGAACCGCCCGCAAAAGAAATAATACCGGGTTTTGCCATAAGTTTAAACATTTCTCTTATAGCCGAACCCTCAAGATGACGTACTTTTTCTGAAAATTTTGATGATATATCCATTTTATCTGCCTCCGTATTAATCAATTATCTCAACTTCTGCTATGTAGGGTAATTGTCTAAACTGTTCACCACAATCAAGACCGTAACCAATTATAAACTTATCCTCTATAACAAATCCTGTATAGTCGCCCTCAAACTCAACCTGACGTCTTGACGGCTTGCTGAGAAGTGTGCATACTCTTACAGAATTAGGCTTTCTCTTTTCAAGAATTTCGGTAAGCTGTGAAAGGGTATTGCCTGAATCGATAATGTCTTCTGCAATAAGAACATCCTTTCCCTCGATGTCAACATCCAAATCTTTTTTTATTGTTATCTTACCAAGACTTTCAGTTCCCATAGAATAACTTGAAATCTCCATAAAATAAACTCTTACATCACAATCGAGATTTCTCACAAGGTCAGCCATAAAAACGAAGCAACCTTTTAAAATACCAAGAACTATCAATTCTTTCCCTTTGTAATCTTCGGAAATCTGTTTCGCAAGCTCCTTTACTCTGCTTGCAATCTCCTCTTCCGTAATCATTATATTACCGATTTTCATTTTTGGGCTCATACGTAACCACCAATCCTCTTTTAGTATTTTCGCTAATCTTGAATTTTTCAGAAACTCTTTCCCCAATGATTGCAACAACTTCGTCATCTGCACAAAGCAAAGGTATTTCGTTTCGTTCTTTTATTGGAATTTTTTTATCTATAAAGTAATCTTTTATTTTTCGCGTCCGCCCGTCCTTAAAAAAGACCATTCTGTCACCCATTCTGCGATTTCGCAGAGTAAGTCTTTTGCCCTCTAACTTATCATAATCAAGAATCATCTGATTACGCTTTGGCGAATATCCATTTTCCGCAACAGAAAACTCTATATGAGGCGCTCCGCTCGGCAGAGCGTTCCCTATTTCAACAGAATATAAAAATTCTTTTGTATCCGCATCTTCCTCTGCCTCTTTTTGCGTTTTAAATTCAATCCAACCATATTTTACGCAAGCTACAAGACCGCCAGGGAGCGAAACAGATGACCCCGTTTCCTTTTTAAAAAGACTGCGCACCGCATCTGTATGAACGCGTTCGAGAGAATAGTCACTACCCATAACCTCGCGTGCAGCAATGCGTATAATTCTGTTTTGTATGCCTATATCTACCATATCAAGAGTTTTAATATCGACAATAGTAGGCTTTTTCTTCGGCATTGGGTTGTTTATTCGATTGTATAGCCGTTCTGCGTAACCATTTATAAAATCCGCATCCTCTGTAGAATTATCAGCAAGAACACAGAGTGCTTCTATAACCGACGGATTAAATTTTTCCTGAATAAATGGTATAAGCTCTTTTCTTACACGATTTCTTGTGTATTCAGTTTCATTGTTTGTACTGTCGGTGCAGTATTCAAGATTATTTTCTTCGCAATATTTTTCTATGTCAGAACGCAGAATATCAAGAATTGGTCTGATTATGACATCTCCACGCTTGTGTTTTATTCCACACAGACCATCAATCCCCGTTCCGCGAATAACCCTCATCAAGACAGTTTCCGCCTTGTCATTACGATTATGTGCGGTTGCAATTTTGTTATATCCATAGAGATTGCAAATACGCTCAAAAAAGTCGTATCTTGCCTTACGGCCGGCAAGCTCCTCTGATATCCCTTCTTTTTTAGAAAGTTCAGGAATGCTTACCCTTTCCGCGTAAAAAGGTATACCAAGCTTTGTGCATAGTTCTGCTGCATACGCCTCATCACTGTCGGCTTCCCTGCCTCTTATCATATGATTAAGATGCGCCGCTGCAATCTTTAATTCAAATTCATCTTTAAGATGACAAAGGATATGGAGCATACAAACAGAATCTGCCCCGCCCGAGAGAGCAACCAAAACGGCATCTCCTTTTTTTATAAGAGAATGTTTTTCAATTGTGTTTTTTACCGCCTGAATTATATTCTTTGATATTAAATCATTAGTATTCACGATTACCGCTCCAGTCCGAGAATGAGGTGTATTCGCCAAGCCATGTGAGATATTCGTAGCCTACCTCGCCGTTTCTGTGTTTTGCAATATTACACTTTGTCTTGTTAGGTTCCTCTGCATCCTCTTTGTAATATCCTTCTCTGTGTATGAACATTACAATATCTGCATCCTGCTCAATCGCACCTGAATCACGCAAATCGCTGAGAACAGGCTCTCTTTTATCCTTTTCAGACGCTCTGCTGAGCTGCGAAAGTGCAATCACGGGAATATTTAAATCATTAGCAAGAATTTTTAGTGTACGTGAAATGTTTGATATATCCTCCTGACGTGTTCCGCCTCTGCTTCCTGAACTCATAAGCTGGAGATAGTCTATAACTACCATATCAAGTCCCTTTTCAAGCATAAGCTTTCTGCAACGTGCACCAACCTCTGTAGCAGTTATGCTCGAGGTATCATCCACGTATATCCCCGCGCTACCGAGAACCTCCATTGATTTGCCGATTTTGGGCCAATCCTCATCTCGCAAATTACCCTTTTTAAGTCTGTCAGAGCTGATTTTTGCCTCTGCAGATAAAAGTCTGTTGGCTATCTGTATGCCGGGCATCTCAAGGCTGAATATCGCAACCTTGCGACCATCTTTTACCGCGGCGTTAAGGGCAATATTGAGGGCAAGAGACGACTTACCCATACCGGGACGTGCCGCAATAATTATAAGCTCCGAGGGGTGAAGACCCGATGTTCTTCTGTCTAAATCCTTAAATCCCATAGAAATTCCGGTTACGTTATTATCCTCGCCTGATAACTTGTCCAGATATTCAAGACTTTCATTTAAATATCTGTAAATATGAACAAGACCATTCGTTTCTCTGCCTTGGGTTATATCTATAATACCCTGCTGAGCTTGCGCCAGAACAATATCTGTTTCTTCATCACCGTTATATGCCGCAGATGAAATCTTTTCGGTAAGTCTGAGCAGGCTTCTTCTTACCGCTCTGTCTTTTACAATATCTGCATAGTATAATACATTTTCGGTAGAGGGAACCGAATTTGCAACATCTACAACAAATCGAAGACCGCCTATCTTATCAAGGCTGCCCCTTAATGTAAGCTGTGCTTCAAGAGTCACAAGATCAACAGGCTTTCCTAGTGTAAACAGCTCAACAATAGCCTCAAAAAGCTCCTTATGTCTGTCGATATAAAAATCTGTCGCTTTGAGCTTCGATATTACATCCGGAACGCACGTATTATCAAGAAACATTGCCCCCAGAACAGACTGCTCCGCTTCATTTGAAAACGGCATAGCTCTGCGCACTATATCTGTGTTTTCGTTTGTTTCAAACGGCATTACTCCGCTTTGTTGATCGCTCATTTTTTTCATTCCCTTCAATAATAAATACTTAGCAGCTTATTATTCCTCTGTCACTTCTACTTTAAACTTTCCCACAACCTTGGGATAAAGTGTGACATTAACCTCGCGTATTCCGCAAGTCTTTATTCCGTCAGGAAGGTCGATTTTTCTCTTGTCAACTGTAATGTTAAACTGTGCTTTAAGTGCCTCTGCAACATCTTTTGACGTTATAGAGCCGAAAAGCTTTCCTTCCTTGCCAGCCTTTGCTTTAAATGTCACTTTTATATCCTTAAGTCTGTCAGCAATGTTTTGTGCTTTCTGCTCTTCCATATTTTTTCTGTACTGCTCTGCACCTTTTTTGCCTTCAAGCTCATTTATAGCCTGCTTTGTTGCAAGAACAGCCAAACCCTTTGGCAGAAGAAAATTATTGGCATATCCTACGCTTACATCGATAAGGTCGCCCTTCTTTCCCTGTGCCTTTACATCCTGGGTTAATATAACTTTCATTTAGTATCATCCTTTCTTTAAATATCAGAATTATCCAATCAAAACTTCATCAATTGCGTTATGCAATCGAAGCTCTGCTATATTTAAACTGCAATTTTCAAGCTGCGCACCTGCGATTGTTATATGCCCGCCGCCGCCAAGCTTTTCAAGTATAACCTGTACATTTATCGCGCCGAGCGATCTTCCGCTTATAATTACGCGGCTTGACACGGGTGCAAGCACAAACGAAGCTTCAACTCCGTTTATATTAAGAAGTTCGTCTGCTGCTTGCGCAACAACCAATTGTGAATTTTTAAGTGTTTCGTCACAAACAGCAATCGCTACATTACCTCGATAAACTTTTGCACCGCTTATTATCTTTGATTTCTGGATATACATATCGAGGTCATTGCGGAACAGCTTGTGAACTCCAACAGGGTCTGCACCCATTTTTCGAAGATAAGCCGCCGCCTCAAAGGTTCTTGCTCCTGTTTTAAATGTAAATCCCTTTGTGTCCATATATATACCACAATAAAGTGCCTCTGCCTCCTGAACGGAAAGCCCCTGATTGTCACCAATGTATTGCAGAATTTCAGTTACCATTTCGCATGTTGATGAAGCATACGGCTCGTGATATGTGAGGACCATTTTATCAATAAATTCTTCGCTTCTTCTGTGATGGTCGATAAGCACAACATTTTCTGTTTTTGTTAAAAGTTCGGGGTACTCGACCATACTTGGTCTGTGCGTATCAACGATTATAAGAAGTGTGTTTTTATCTGCAAGATGCAATAGTCGGTCATATGGGAGAACTCCCGAACCATATTCATATTGCAGAAGCAATTCAGGCAGGATTTCGCCCACATTGTTGTGAGCTTTATCCATTGCAATGTAGGCCGTTTTCCCTCTGTCAAGAACTGCTCTGAAAAGTCCAACCGCTGAACCAAAGCTGTCAAAATCGGCGTTCTTGTGACCCATTATAATTACGTTGGAGCTTGCGTCAATAAGCCCGGATAGACTATCGGCAACAATTCTCGCTTTGACCTTGGTGGTTTTTTCTACACCGAAGCTTTTTGCCCCAAAGAAAAGATATTTCTCATTCGTTTTCATAACCGCCTGGTCGCCGCCGCGTCCCAGAGCCATATCAAGAGCCAAAGCAGAAAATTTTTCATTTTCTGTTATATCATCGTCAGTTGCGCCAACGCCAATACTTAAGGTTACGGGTAGTTTGTTCTGTCTGTTAATTTCTTTAACCTCATCAAGTATAGCAAATTTTTCTTCTTTTAATATTTCGAACTTCGCAGCTTCGAAAATTATAATAAATCTATCACGCTCGTAGCGTCTGCAAAATCCTTCACCCTTCTCTACCCACAAGCCAACACAATTCTCGATATCGCCCATAAGCGCACCATGGTTTGAGGTAGGTGTTTCCCTGAAAACCTCATCATAATTGTCAATGACAGCGGTGCAAACAACGCATCGTTTTTCATCGATTTTTTTGTTAAGTCTCGTGATTTCACTCACATCGACAAAACTCAAACCAACCATATTATTGTTGTCATCTTTATTAAGAGACGGGGACATTATTCCTGTCAGTATAAAATCCTTGCCGTTATATGAAATTTCCTGTCTTTCATTTTCGGATTCAATAAATCTCGAAACCCTGACCGCAGGTAACACATCTTGTATCGCAACCCCGAAAAGTGCTTCGCTGCCACATAACTCGGCAAATGCCGGATTATACCATTTTATAACGCCCTTTGCGGTTACAACAACCATTGGGTCGGGGTATGCAAAGGTTGCAGCGCGTGTGATATTTTCTGTGCTGAACGAAAAAGTTTCGATAAATTGTTTAAGCCTTTTTTCCTTGTTCACAATATGAAATGGTGCATATATGGCAAAAGCAATCGTCAATGCAAACAAAGATATCGACATAGCAAACAAAACTCGTTCGGTTTGAAAATCTTTGCTGTCGCTTAAATACATCAATAAAAACGCAACCAAAACAAAGGCAAGGCAGTAAAGTGCAACACGCACTATATCGTGCTTACGTTCAGCAAGTATGAAGTTTTGGTTAATTTTATTTCTTTTCGCCATTACCAGCACCGCTTCCTTTAAATCTGTTTCTTATTGACGGACCTGCAAATATTCCTACTGCAAAAAATACCTCACTTATAAACGGAACGAACATAAATCCAAATATAAACACGGCAATATAAATCATTGCACGTATATATCCCGAGCGAATTTTTTTGCTCAAAATATAGTCAATAAACGAAAATCCCGAAAGAGAAACAGCAAGAGAAGAAATCATATAGATGTTCTGCATCCCGGATACAAAAATTCCTCCGCTTCCCGATAGGCTTATAATCAAAAACGAAAGCATAAAAACCGCAAGAGTAGCCTCCGGAATTTTAATCATATTAAACTTTGTATATTGAACATTCTTTATCTTTAATCGTCTTAAAAGAAAAATATTTATCGCAGAGATTGCATAACCTGCCACCATGGAAACCACAATAAGAATTGTCGGCATATAAGTAATGATAGCATTTACTATTGTCTTTGTCAGTTCTGTCACAATTTTATCGAGGTTCGCGTTAAACCCTCCCGCTTGACTTATCTGAAGGAGAATTTCCCTCATTGATTCCGCAGTCGCAGTCACAGAATTGTGCAATAAATCCTGAATACCATTTCCATTGCCGTTTATGAGCATAAGCTGAATAACCAATCCGGCGAGATATACTGCAGCTACCGAAAATACCGATGTTGAAAATTTAGCATTTCTTCGCACCAAAATTCCAAATAAAATTGAAGGCAGCGCATAAAAGCAAAATATTATCAAAACAGGTAAGAGATTTGCTGTAAGTAAGCAAAGGGGAATAATTGTGCATATACTTCCAATAATACCCTGAATTATTCCTCGTTTGCAAATAAGCATTGCAAGCGGCATTCCGCAAGCAAATGCACATATTGGCATAAGGGGTGTTACAAACATTGCAATGATGGCAAGCAGGGCAGAAACAGCCGAGTATATCAATATTTCTGTAACAGTACGAATTGTAGTATCTTTCATTATTGATGGTACCCTCTTCCATTATACTTTAACTATGTTTTGTCTACTGCATAATTACCGCAGTATATAATATTTCTATTTTACCAAATTACTTAAATTATTTCAATACAAATTTCAAAAAAATAGATTTTTCTTTTATTTTTTTATATTTTATATAAAAGTGTTGACTTTTTTCAAAAATTGGATATAATATATTAAGTAATTCAAATATATTCCTCTATAGCTCAGTCGGTAGAGCATGCGGCTGTTAACCGCAGGGTCGTTGGTTCGAGTCCAACTGGGGGAGCCAAAACAAGAAGCACACCAATCGGTGTGCTTTTTGTTTTACTTTTAAATTGCAGTTCGGAGAATCCAATTTTCAATTTTGGAATTTTTATTGTTTTTCATATTTATTATTGATATAATCACATTGCAAATAGTTTTTTCAAGGAGGGGATTGAAATCTATGAAAAAAATCATTTCAATGGTATTATGCTTTGTATTGCTTTATGGTGCTATATTACCTTTAAATGCTACGGCTCTTTCCAAAGAAAACTCATGGAAAGATTATCTCAATGAAGGAAAAGGTGTTTATATTGCTCCCGGTGCTGATGATACGGAAATTTATGTCACATGGTATGGTGGAAAAGAGGGCACTAAACCCGTTGTATATGTAAGTAAGAATGAAAATATGGCAAATAGTGTTGCTTTTGAGGGTACAATTCATTCAAGCAAGCAAGTTGAACGTTCAAATCATGTTGTAGTAACCGGGCTTGAAAAAGGCAGAACATATTACTATGTGTGTTCAGACGGAACAATGAATACAGAGGTGAAATCCTTTAAAACCGTTGCAGACGGACAAGATTTTTCTGCTATATATGTAAGTGATATTCACATTGCGGGTACGAGTTATGATGACGAAGCACTTTATAACAGCGCAAAAAGATGGAATGATGTTCTCGTTGAAGCAACCAAAAGACAGAATATTTCACTTATCCTTTCCGGTGGGGACCAGGCAACGGAAGCTCGTCCTTGCGAGTATTACGGCTTAATGTATCCAAATCAGGTGAAAACAATACCTTTTGCTATGGCAATTGGCAACCATGATGTTAAGAGATATACCTTTGACACTATTGCAAATTATCCAAATACCAGGGAAAAAGGATTTTCAAGTTCTCTTGTTCATGGTGATTATTATTTTGTAAAGGGTAACGCATTGTTTGTTGTTCTTGACAGTACAAATTCATCTTCAGCAGATCATTATGCTTTTGTGAAAGACGCTGTGAAGAAGAATCCTGATGTAAAATGGAAGATTATGATGTTTCACCATGATTTATATGGTGGTCATATTGAGTCAAGAGAAAGTGAAAATAAACTTCTCAGACTTCTTTTTACACCAATTATAGATACGTTTAATTTTGACCTTGTACTCAGTGGTCATAGCCACTGTTTTAGTAGAAGCCACGTGATTTACAAAGGTGATATTAAAGAAGATCTTGCAGGAAAAACAAGTGTAACTGATCCTGACGGAACAATTTATCTCACCAATGGAACACTTCGTATATCGGAAAATCCTGAATATACAGAGCCGATTATAGATTCTGACAGAAAGAGCGAATTTGTGGCAACGGATTATTTGACACAGACAGAGTCTGTATATAACATTCTTGATTTTACAAGCGATAGCCTTACAATTAAATCATATACTTATGGTTCAAAGGATGCCTTTACACAGTTTACAATATATAAAACCACAAATGAGGGTGGATATTCCGGAAAGAGAGCCCCACTCTGGTTTACGGTAGGTAAATATGTTGGAACAATTTATAACATTATAAATAATATCTCCAGAAAAATTGAAATCGCAGACAGAGATTAAAATAATAAATCGGATTATTGGCTTGTAACAGCGGGATTTCAGAACTATATCCACTGCAGATTTAAATGTGTATGAGGCTACCATGGTTGATAGTGATGGTAAAATGAACAGGTTATTCTATGGTTTTAAAACCCTTGATTTTTCAAGGGTTTCTTTTGTTATGACACGAAAAGTGTCACGATTGTCACGCTGAATTGCTTTATATTCTATTTGTTTTCTGCTATTTTGTAGGTATTATATTACGAAAGCAGAAAGGAAAAAATATGAAAACAAATGGAAGGCAATCATTATATTCAGGAATAATCTTTTTTATTGTATTTATTATCTGGACTATTTTAATACAGACGATAGATGTGCAGTCAGTTGGCTTAAAAGAAACAGATGTTGGATTTGCAACATTCAACATGTGGTTTCACAAAATGACGGGTGTGAATATGACACTTTACACCATTACTGATTGGTTAGGACTTGTGCCGGTATTCATAGGTATGATTTTTGGTTTTGTGGGACTTGTTCAATGGATAAGACGAAGAAAATTACTAAAGGTTGATTTTGACATACGCGTTTTGGGGATATATTATATTATAGTAATATTTTGCTATCTGATTTTTGAGATGATTCCCATAAATTACAGACCGATTTTCATTAACGGATTTATGGAAGCATCATATCCGTCATCAACCACACTACTTGTGTTGGGGGTTATGCCAACACTTGCATTTCAGACAAATCACAGAGTGAAGAATGAAATATTCAAGAAAATTATTATGATTTTTACAATTCTTTTTTCTGCATTTATGGTGATTGGAAGACTGATTTCGGGTGTGCATTGGTTTACGGATATTACCGGCTCAATTCTTTTGAGTTCGGGTCTGTTTTATATTTACAAGGGGGTTGTGTTGTGGAATTCGGCGAAAAGCTTCAGGAACTGAGAAAGAAAAAGGGACTTACTCAGGAAGAATTGGCAGAGGCTTTATATGTGTCCCGTACGGCTGTTTCAAAATGGGAGTCGGGGAGAGGTTACCCCAATATTGACTCATTAAAGGAAATATCAAAATTCTTTTCAGTATCGATTGACGAGTTGTTGTCAAGCGAAAAGCTACTCTCTATTGCTGAAAAAGAGAATAAATTCAATATAAAAAATATGTGTGATTTGTTGTTTGGAATAGTTGACCTGTGTTCAGTAGTACTTATTATTTTACCTTTATATCCTGACACAATTGATGATTTTGTGTACTCTGTAAATCTGTTAAGCTACACACAAGCATCATTATTAAATAAAGTGATTTGTTGGGGTGGATTTGTTTTTCTGGTTGCTCTCGGATTTGTAAAAGTACTGCTTACAAGAATGAAGGTGGAGAAAGGTAATAAACTGCTAATGGAGTTATCAATGTTAATCGGCGTTATAATGGTGCTTTTTCTTGCCATCACAAGACAGGTGTATGCTGTAGTTGTAGCATTTTTGTTGTTGATGATAAAGGGAGTAATACTGTTGCGATATATAAAGTCGGACAGATGATTTGTTGAAAATATTCAGGTTGTGTGATAGAATTATGGGGTAATCCAAATAACTCGATTGGCGAGGTGGAAAAATGAATAGAAAAATTGATGGTACGTTTTTTGAATTTCTTCATCATAATATTCCTGAAGGGAAATATTGGAATCCTGCACTTGAAAAATTTACGGCAGAAAATTGGCGACAGAAGGTTCGTGAGATTTCTTCAGTTGGAATGGAATATATTGTTGTAATGGCGACGGCACTTTATGATAAGTGCTATTTTAAATCGTCTGTTTTCCCTTTTGCTGATATTCCTTGTGCTGACCCCATTGAAGAATTGCTTTGTGAAGCTGATAATTGTGGAGTTAAAGTATTTTTAGGTAATGGGTTTTATGGCGATTGGAGAAAAGCCAATGAGAATATCACAAGTAAAGCGGTTATTGACCGTTCATTCAGGGCTATGGAGGAATTGACGGCACTTTATGGTCATCACAAGAGTTTTTACGGTTGGTATTTTCCTGATGAAACTTGTATAATTTTGAGATACTCAAAGGATTTCATGAAATATGTTAATCTTTGTTCCGCACGTTGTCACGAGCTTACACCCGACAAAAAGACACTTATTGCGCCTTATGGCACAAATCTTGTGTGGGCGAGCAATAAGTTTATCCGTCAACTGACTGAACTTGATGTGGATTTTATCGCTTATCAGGACGAGGTTGGTGTTAAAAAGACTAAGGTTGACCGTACAAAACGGCTTTTTGAAAAGTTGAGAATTGCACACGATAAAGCAGGTCGTTCAGAACTATGGGCAGATATTGAACTTTTTGATTTTGAGGGAATGGTTTACAAAAGTGCTTTGATTCCTGCACCTTTTGAACGCATAAAGAAACAGATTGAAAATGTTGCACCCTATGCTGATAAAATTCTTGGTTATCAGTATCTTGGACTGATGAATTCAAAGAATTCTCAAGCCTTTGCAGGACATCCAAACAGCACCGTGTTGTTCGAGGATTATAAAAAATATTTGGAATATTGATAGTAAATTATTGACTTAAAACTATAAAGAGTTTATAATATTTTGGTCTGGTATTTTTATATCAGTATTCAAAAACCTCATGGGAGATATCAAAAAATATGAAGCAATTTAGGGCAATAGTTTCAATCTTAATGACAATTGTTTTGCTGTTTTCAGCACAAAGTTTTTCTTTACTTGCATACGCTGAAGAAACAGAAAATACCGTTTATTATTTAGGTGATGTTAATAAAAATGGCAGTATAACAGCGATGGATGCTCGTTTGACTTTGATGTTTGCAGCAGGACTAAAAACACCATCGGCAGAAGAATATTATTATGCGGATTATATTGATGATGGTAGACTTTCTGCTATGGACGCACGTATGATTCTTAAAGCTGCAGCAGGTTCTACTCCATTACTTTTGCCAACAGAAAAACCAAAGCAGCCACCAAAAGATATGCCAACTCAGGAAGAACTTAAACAAAAGTGGATTACTTCTTTCTCTGATAAGGTTTCATACAGTGACCTTGAAGACAATCTTAAATGGTTAGTTAATGATATCGGTATCAGAAACTGGTGGAATTCTTCCCAGAATAAAGCAGGAGACTTGCTTTATAATCGTTTAATTTCTTATGGATTTAATTCTTCAACTTGTAAGAAAATCGATTTTAAACATGGTGATGTAGTTGGCAGAAATATTATGGCAACTATTCCTACATCAAAGAGTAATGCAGATATAATTCTTATTGTTACACATTACGACACAGTAAGCAATACAAGTGGTGCCGTTGATAACTCATCCGGTGTAGTAACTTTGTTGCAACTTGCAAAAATCTTTAAACAAACACAGGATGACTATGGTGTAGAGTTGAGATTCTTGTTTACTGCAGGTGAAGAGCAAGGCTATTACGGTGCCAAAAACTATGTAAACTCATTGTCAGCAACAGAAAAAGCAAGACACAAAATGGTTTACAATATGGATATGACTGCAAAGCCAAATAAGTCCTATGACCCCAATGGTAAATATTGTATTGCAATCAGTACAGAGCCAATGTCAAACAGTCAATATACTGCACCAGCTGCAAAACCAAATATCGGCACAAAGGCAGTTGACGAGGCAAAGACTTCTCTTGGAAATCTTGGTGAATATGCGTATTATTCCGCAGTCCGTGCCGGACATAACGACCTTATGCCTTTCCGAAAGGCAGGTATGACTGCAATGTCATTCTCGTGGAGAGTTGTTGATTCTTCAAGAAGTAATGGTGCGGATAAAAATCTCGCAACACCAAAACTTATACATACAACGGCGGACACATTCAAAAACTGCGATGTTATGTCGCTTTATAATTCAACAGTACTTATAACAAATTCTGTTGCAAGATTGCTTGTGCCTTATCACGGCGAATTCTAAATAATTAAGACGAGTATTTTCCGTACTCGTCTATTTTTATATTATAATATCCCCATTTTCTGTTAATACTAATAAAAAAGAAAGGGGAATCATTATGATTGAACAAGATACAATAAAACTACTCAGGGAATGTGATGCAGGGGTTAAAATGGGTGTTTCGTCCATTGATGATGTGATGAAATATGTAAAATCTGAAAAACTCAGAAAGGCTCTTGCTGACAATCGTGAAGAGCATTGTAAACTCGACAAAGAGTTGCAGGAGTTACTAGATGATTATCACGACGATGGAAAAGAGCCAAATCCAATGGCAAAGAGTATGTCGTGGATGAAAACAAATATGAAACTTGTAATCAATGAATCCGACCATACCATCGCAGATTTGATTACTGATGGGTGCAATATGGGGGTTAAGTCTCTTAATATGTATCTTAATCAATATGCTGCAGCCGATGAGAAGTCTAAGGACATCTGCAAAAGACTTATCAATCTTGAAGAGGATTTAACAATTCAGATGCGACAGTTTTTATAGTGTCAGGAATATCAAACTTCACTTTGTCATAAATTATGGTGAGGGGTGATTTAATTGAGAATTGAGTGGAAAAAACTGTTGATTTGCATAGCAATTCCGTTGGCTGTAGGTGGAGTTTCAGCACTCCTGACTTCGGGGAATATGGATTTGTATACGGAAATCAATCAACCTGCATTAGCGCCACCAAGTTGGCTTTTCCCAGTGGTGTGGACAATACTTTATGTTTTGATGGGTGTCGCTTTATACCTTGTAGCTATAACGAAAACAAGGGAGGAAAAACGACCTGCAATTGTAAGCTTTGGAGTGCAATTATTCTTTAATTTTTTCTGGTCGATTATTTTCTTTAATGCGCGAGCATTTCTCTTTGCATTTGTGTGGTTGATTTTATTGTGGTTAGCAATTATCGCGAACATTTATTTCTTCTACAAAATCAATAAAAATGCAGGTAAATTGTTAATTCCATATCTTGTGTGGGTAACATTTGCAGGATATCTTAACTTGGCAATATTTATTTTGAATAGGTAAAATGAAAGGGTGGTATTAAACCACCCTTGTTTTATTTGTATTCATAAACCCTCACATAGTCAACAATAAATTCTGCTGTTTCACCGGGTTTCATATTCATTTCACCTGTACCATTACGGTCAGCATTTGCAACACCGTTTTCACCTGCAACCTCACAGGAAAGGATGAGATATTCAGGATTTTGACTTACACCACCCGTGGATAGTCTGCCTGTTTCGATGCCATTGATATAGAAAATATATTCATTTTCGTTCCACTCAACGCCATAAGTATTGTATTCTTCATAAGGGTTATTGGCAAACCATTTGCCAATACTGTCGCCCTTGTGGTCTGCACCATAGCCGTCATAGTGAATACCGCTTATAACGGCATCACCTGCACCCCACCACACATCTTTATAGTACATAGACTCAAAAACGTCAACTTCTGTGCCGTCTTTACCACTACCATCAACATTTGAAACACCATCATTCATCATCCAGAATGCCGACCACATCCCCGTTGATTTTGGCAAAATACATCTGCATTCAAAATAACCGTAAGTCTGTTCAAATTTGCCTCGTGTTTCAATACAACCTGTGTACCAACCCTCTTTGTAGTCTTTAAAGTTGATTGTGTCGTGCCACTTGTCGTAATAATGGTTTTCCAACGGTTTTTCAAAATAGGCTGTTGTAATAACAAGATTTCCGTCTTTAACACTTACCATATCTTCGTGCCAAAAACCGCCTTTTCTCTGGGTTTCCCACCAAGGATAATACCATTTTGATGTATCAAGTTTGTCACCTTCAAATTCGTCAGCCCACACAAGTTCAAATCGTGAGTCAAGCTCTAATTCCTGCCCTTTTGGAATTGCAGGTAAACTTAATTTCTGTGGTAATGTAGGGGAAATGAGCATAAGTAATGCAACAAGTACTCGTATAGTTTTTGAAAACATAGTATCACCTCAAATTTTTCGTTAATATGATAACAGTAATATTGAGATTTTGTCAAGAAATAGTCACTTGAAGCACTATTGTTCTTGTGATATAATTAGAGCATCAAGGTTATGTGTTGTGGACGATGTTATGAGAAAGATTAAGCACTTAAAAGAGAATTTTTTGATAGGAATTGCTATTATTATAGGCGTTTCAATTGGGAAATTATTGAATATTCCTTGCGTGTTTTTGTGGGCAACAGGCTACGAATGCTTTGGATGTGGAATGACAAGGGCTTTGCTTTCTGCATTAAGATTTGATTTTATTTCTGCATTCCAGCATCACAGAATGTTCTGGTCGTTACCAATTCTCGGCTTATATGTGCTTTTCGATGGAAAATTATTTAAAAATAAATTCATTAATATAGGGATATTAGTTGTGATTTTGATTGGCTTTGTTGTGAATTGGATGTTGAATTTAGTCGGTTAAAGAGATAAATTGTTGTTGACATACTATTTTTGCGATAGTATAATTTATTTACAAGATTTGTATTGGAGGATATGAAAAATGTTTTGTAAAAATTGTGGACAACCAATAAATGAAAATCAAGCTATCTGTTTGAACTGTGGTGTTAAAGTAGGCGACGGTACAACATTCTGTGCAAACTGTGGCAACCCTGTTCAACCAGGTGCTGAAGTTTGTATGAGCTGTGGCTTTGCAGTTAAAAAGGCTGGAAGCGATTTAGCAGGGAAAGATAAGCTTACAATGATTCTTATCTGTCTTTTCCTTGGCGGTATTGGCATACATAACTTTATGATGGGCGAGACAAAGAAAGGTGTTGTAAAGATTGTTGCAACACTCTGCTGTGGTCTTGGTGGTATTCTTGCTTTAATTGATTTAATCAAGATTGCTACAGATAAGTATGAAGTTGACCCTGAAAAATTGTTCTAATCAATAAAAAATGGCCAGTCTTTTGACTGGTCATTTTTGTGTCTAAAATACTATTTGCAAAGTTCATTAATTGTTGCGGAGAAAATATATGGGGCGTAAGAATCTCTGTTGTTAAATTTAACTGAACCGTCATTAGTGAATGTGATTGTGTTTTCACCTTTTTGAAGTTCAATGTTCATTGTAACAGTTTTTACCGTGTCCCAGCTGTATGTGTTTCTGCACCAGAGATTTTGGACTTTACCGTTTACGTCAACTGTGATGTAACGTTCAATAAGGTCAACATTGTAACTGTGAACTCCGCCCTCGTCGTTGTTTGAGTAGAAAACTGTCATACGGTAATTTCCGTCTAGGGGTGCATTTACCTTAAAGCTTGCATTACCGCTTACGCAAGAGATGTTTTCAATGTGGTTGTCAATTAATGTCGCACCGTCAGAAAGCACCATCTCGTCAGCTGAAATATTTACGAAGAAATTAGTTTTGTCAGTTACTTTTACAGTACAGTCAATTGATTCACTTACTGAAAAATCAATATAGTTAAGACCTTTTCTTAAGTAAATAACAGAATTGCCGTCTGTGTAAGCATTTGCGGAATCAATCGCGAAGTTTGCAGGCTTACTTGTTGTCATTTCATAGAAACCGTCGGCTGGTGCGACTGCAAGATAAGACTGTGTATTTTCGTTTGTTCTGTCAAAGTCGGATAAAAGCGTGATTTCATTTACTTCTTCGTGACGGCGAACAAGCATACTGTCTAATACAAATGTGCCTTCGCCGTGAGCAAAAGTGATAGAGTGTTCACCCTTTTTAAGATAGCGGACAAAGGTCATTTTATCCGTATATTCACTTTTGATTGTGTTGGGGAAATAAACATCATTTGTCACACCGTCAAGAGTCATAATTGCTCTTGTGTCAACTCTGTCAGCAGGCTTTGAACCATCATTTGAGTTGCCGAAAATCACGGATAAATCATAATAATCGTCTTTGTCAACAGTGAATCTAACTGTTACGCTGTCACCGATATTTTCAAGTCCGCCAACCATTCCTTGAAGTTCGCCTGTGGTTGCATAAGCACTGTCATAAGTGTATGTACCACCCTGACGTGTACCGTGTTCAAACTCATATCTGACGGGGAGATTATCGTTGTAATAATCTTCTTTACCATCCTCAGCAGGAGTAATTGTGATGTGATAAACTGCTGTCGGGTCAGGTTTTTTAAGGTCAACACGGAGTTTTCCTGTAACAACTTTGTCGGTATATTCAGCAACTACTGTTGGGGAATTGACAATTCCGCTTAATCCTTCATAGCAAACGCTTTCAATTTTGACATTAACTTTTTTGCCGAGATTTGTTTTCCCCAAATGATTAAAGTTGATGTAACTGTTGTAGTCCGAACCACCACAAATAACGGTGATTTCATCCTTATCTTCGTTTATTGAAGAAAAACCGTTAAAGTATTGATAGTGGAATCTGTCATAACCGTATTTGATGGCATTTGCAAAGTCGGCGTGCATAATGTCAATAATCTTTGAATCAAGCAAATAGCCTTCCATATCTGCATACCAACGGAAAAGCCACCAGTTAGAGTTAGGACTGTTATTGTCGGCAACTGTGTCGTTTAAGTTATTTGCAAGTCGCCAATACGCCGCATTCGCGTATGCACCGGATTTCTCGATTGCAGAAATGTATTTTACCATATCCGCAGGAGCACCACATTCATACATTGTTCCGTATTCAGTAACGATAATAGGCAAGTCTTCTATTCCCATATTATCTTCAAGTTCGCGGTATTCGTCAACGTGGTCCTCCCAATAATATGCAGACTTGTCACCTAATTCGTGATAAATCATAATATCGGGCATACAGTCGTTCTCTTGGCAATATTTAAGAAAATGCTCAAGCTCGTAAATATCAAAGTCGCAATAACCGGGACCGCCGATTACAGCATCAGGGTCAATGGAACGAACAAGTTGGTAAGTTTCTCTCCAAGCCTCATAAAAACGGATTTTTGCCTCATCATCATACATAAGCCAAGTGCCGTCGGGGGAAGGCGTACCAAACCAGACAGCATTATCAGTTTCGTTATAAAGGCAATATACAAGTCGGTCCTGATAATCTGTCTGCACCAATTTTTTAACTGCCTCTTCAACCTGTGGCAAAAAATGTTCACGGACAAATTTCATACTGTCGTAATTACCGGTTGCACGAATATCCATAATTTCTTGGTGGCAATAATACCATGTGTCAAAGCAGTCTTGCATATAAACTGTTATGTAATCACAATTGTCAAGCATAGGTGCTACGTGGTCAACATCGCCAATTGGGTGTTGAAGTCCGTCAATTACCTTTTGCGAAATACTTGCAACGTCAATACTCTCCACAACAGCAGAATCGGGTACACCATTTTCTGCAACACCGTAAAGATAACCCGAAGCCCTGCTTGAAACCTCGTTTACATATTCAGCGGCATCAACCGAGAGTGTAGGACGAAAACAGTAGGGAATACCCTCTGCCGCCATTGAAATTACCGTTACAAAACTTAATATTAAACTGATAATTTTAATCATTTTTCCACCAACTTTAATAGGATAATAAAATATTACCAAAAATCATAAAACAATGCAATACGATATAAAACTTATAAATATTTTTTCTTTACATAATGAAATATATATGATAGAATATATATGACCTGACATGAAGATGCTGATGGCTTCCGGATGAAAGGTGTAATGTATAAATAAAATACTACACTTGTAATTTTTATGGACGCAGTATCTTTATAGGTATTGCGTCTTTTTGTTTAGATGATTTGTTGAGGTGATGTTATGGAAACTCGTATTGCAGTTATGGGAATTATAGTTGAGAATATGGAGTCAGTTGAAATTCTCAACTCCATTTTGCACGATTATGGTGAATACATCGTGGGCAGAATGGGGATTCCTTACAGAAAAAAGAATGTTAATATAGTAAGTATCGCGGTTGATGCGCCGCAGGATATTATTTCTGCATTGTCCGGTAAAATCGGCAAAATAGAGGGCATCAGTGTGAAAACTGCTTACTCAAATGTGATTACAAATGAATGAGAAATTATTAAAAATCGGACAAAAATTAATAGATTTAGGGTCGCTTGAAATTGCAGAATATGAATACTTGATTGATAATCGAAACGAAGAAATTACAGAATTTTTGAAAAAAGAAGCGGTAAAAAAACGTAAAGAAGTTTACGGTAATTCTGTTTTTATTCGCGGACTTATCGAAATTAGTAACATCTGTAAAAATGACTGTCTTTACTGTGGCATAAGAGCATCTAACAAGGACTGCGAAAGGTATAGACTCGCAAAGGACGAAATTCTGTCCTGTTGTGATGAGGGTTATTCCCTTGGCTTTCGTACTTTTGTAATGCAGGGTGGCGAGGACGGATATTTTACTGATGAAATACTTGTTGAAATTATCGGTGAAATCAAGAAAAAATATCCCGACTGTGCAGTTACACTTTCTCTTGGTGAAAGGTCATATGCAAGTTACAAAAAGCTTTACGATGCAGGTGCGGACAGATATTTACTCCGTCACGAAACGGCGGATAAAGAGCATTATAACAAGTTGCACCCTAATAAAATGAGCTATGAAAACCGAATGGAATGTCTTAAAAACTTAAAAGAACTCGGCTTTCAAACGGGATGCGGTTTTATGGTGGGCTCACCTTATCAAACAACCCATAATCTTGCAAAGGACTTAAAATTCATTGAAGAATTTTCACCCGAAATGTGCGGAATCGGTCCATTCATTCCCCATAAAGCAACAGAGTTTAAAATTTACAAAGCAGGGGATGTGGAACTTACTTGTTTCTTGCTTTCAGTAATAAGACTTATAAAACCGACAATTTTGCTTCCTGCAACAACTGCGTTGGGGTCAGCAGAGCAGGGTGGACGTGAAAAAGGTATTTTGTGCGGTGCAAATGTAATAATGCCAAACCTTTCACCGTATAGTGTCAGAAAGAAATATGAACTTTATAACAACAAGTTAATCAGCGGAAATGAATCCGCACAAGAAATAGAGAATTTAAAAAACAGTATGAAAAATATCGGTTATGAAATTGTGACCGATAGAGGCGATATAAAGGAGAAATAAAAATGGCATACAATCCAAAATCATTAAAGGCTGAAGAATTTATCAGCGACGAAGAAATACTTGCAACTCTTGAATATGCTGAACAAAACAAGCATAATACGGAGTTGATTGACGAAATTTTAGAAAAGGCAAGACCTAAAAAGACGGAAGAAGGTACAGTTTGTGCAGGTCTTTCTCACCGAGAGGCAGCAGTTTTGCTTCTTTGTGACATTCCTGAAAAGAATGAGAAAATGTTCAAACTTGCCGAAGAAATCAAACTTGCTTTCTATGGTAATCGTATCGTAATGTTTGCCCCTCTTTACCTTTCAAACTACTGCGTAAACGGTTGTGTTTACTGCCCTTATCACTATCAGAACAAGCACATCTGCCGTAAAAAACTTACGCAGGAAGAAGTAAAGCAAGAGGTTATTGCTTTACAGGATATGGGACATAAACGCCTTGCTATTGAGGCAGGTGAGGACCCTGTAAACAATCCAATCGAATATATCCTTGAATGTATTGACACAATTTACAGCATAAAGCATAAAAATGGTGCTATCCGTCGAGTTAATGTAAACATCGCAGCAACAACAGTTGAAAATTACAGAAAACTCAAGGAAGCAGGAATTGGTACATACATTCTTTTCCAGGAAACGTATCATAAAGAAAGTTATGAAAAACTCCATCCAACAGGTCCAAAGCACAACTATGCTTACCATACAGAGGCTATGGACAGAGCTATGGAGGGTGGAATTGACGACGTTGGTCTTGGCGTGCTTTTCGGTCTTGAACTTTACAAATATGAGTTCGTTGGTCTTATGATGCACGCTGAACACCTTGAGGCAGTACATGGTGTAGGACCACACACAATCAGTGTTCCAAGAATCAAAAAAGCAGACGATATTGACCCGAATGTATTTGACAACTCAATTTCAGATGAAATGTTTGAAAAGATTATCGCTTGTATCCGTATTGCAGTACCATACACAGGTATGATTATTTCAACAAGAGAGTCAGAAGAAGTTCGTGGTAAGGTTCTTAATATGGGCATTTCACAGATTAGTGGTGCATCCCGTACATCAGTTGGCGGTTATACAGAGGAAGAAAGACCACATGATTCAGAGCAGTTTGATGTTTCCGACCAGAGAACTCTTGACGAGGTTGTTCGCTGGCTTATGGAAAAAGGTCACATTCCATCATTCTGTACTGCTTGTTATCGTGAGGGCAGAACAGGTGACAGATTTATGGCACTTTGCAAAAACGGACAAATTCTTAACTGTTGC
The DNA here is from genome assembly GCA_937911665.1 of uncultured Clostridia bacterium. Taxonomy (GTDB): domain Bacteria; phylum Bacillota; class Clostridia; order Monoglobales; family Monoglobaceae; genus UMGS1820. Next base: position 29,292 of record CALDQB010000009.1, read on the forward strand.
CATCCAAATGCCTTGATGACACTTACAGAATTCCTTGTTGACTATGCAAGTGAAGAAACAAAGAAAATCGGCTTTGACCTTATTGAAAAGGAACTCGAAAAAGTTCCAAATCCAAAAGCAAGAGCAATCGCAAAGCAGAATGTTGAAGATATTAAGGCATCAAACAGACGTGACTTCAGATTTTAAGGTGAGTTTATGAGTTTAAATGATGTAGTATCAGCGGAAAGACTGCATATCGGTTTTTTCGGTCTGCGAAATGCAGGTAAATCAAGTGTTGTAAATGCCGTAACAGGACAAGAGCTTTCTTTGGTGTCTGCGGTGAAAGGCACAACTACCGACCCGGTCAAAAAGGCTATGGAATTGTTGCCTCTCGGCCCGGTTGTAATCGTTGATACTCCCGGTATCGACGACGAGGGTGAATTGGGTGAAATGCGTGTAAAAAAGACAAAACAAGTGCTCAATTACATTGATATTGCAGTGCTTGTTGTGGATTCAACCTTAGGTTTGCAAGACTTTGACCGTGAAATGCTTTCTCTTTTTGCACAGAAGAAAATACCATTCATTGTAGCATATAACAAGTCCGATTTGTTCGCAGAAAATGTTGTTTTAGATGATAATACAATCCTTGTTAGTGCGAAAAACGGAACAAATATCAATGAGTTAAAAGAAAAAATTGCTCACGCAGTAAAAGTGCAGAATGAGAAAAAACAGGTTGTCGGTGATTTGCTAAATAAAGGTGATGTGGTTGTCCTTGTAACACCTATTGACTCTGCTGCACCAAAAGGCAGGCTTATTCTACCACAGCAAATGACAATTCGTGATATTCTTGATGTAGGTGCAATTCCAATTGTCACAAGGGAAACAGAGTTAGAAGTAACTCTCAGTTCACTTAAGGAAAAGCCAAGAATGGTTATAACTGATTCACAAGCATTTGGGTTTGTTTCAAAATTTGTTGGGGATATTCCTTTGACATCCTTTTCAATTCTTATGGCAAGGTATAAAGGAAGTCTTGAAAGTGCTGTAAAAGGTGCAGAAAAAATGAAAAACCTGAATGATGGTGACACTATTCTCATTTCCGAGGGTTGCACCCATCATCGTCAATGTGGTGACATCGGCACACAAAAACTACCTAAATGGTTAAAGGAATATTCGGGAAAAGAGTTGAATTTCAAATTCACATCGGGTAAGGATTTCCCCGAAGATTTAAGTGGCATTTCTCTTGTAATTCATTGTGGTGGATGTATGCTGACAGAACGAGAAATGCAATATCGCCGTCGTTTCTGCGAAGAAAACAATGTACCAATCACAAACTACGGCACAGCAATAGCAGAAATCAACGGAATTTTAGAAAAAAGTTTACAGCCAATTAAATAATCTAAAGGTAGGGCGGGGTCTTGACCCCGCCGTTTTCTTAACATTCAAGTAATTATAATGTCATTCTGAGCGAAGCGAAGAATCTCAATAATTAAACAAAAACAAAAACGACGGTGGTTGAAACTTTCTTCCATCGTCGTTTTTTATTCAAAATTCTTTTTATCGGTTCTGTTTAAAATGTAGTCAACTGAAACATTATGAAAATCAGCTAATTTAATAAGAATTTCTGTAGGTATGTCAAGGTCGCCACGCTCATAGTTGCTGTAAACACGTTGACTGCACATAAGAATTTCTCCCATTTCACGTTGTGTAAGGTCTTTGTCTTCGCGTAAGTCACGGATTCGCTTGTAAAGCATATTTTCACCACCAAACAAAAAATCACAGTTGCAAGTTATTTTTTGTAACTATATTTATATTATACGTTTAGCGGATAATGCACTATTGACTTTTAGCGTAAAATCCGCTAAAATAAAAATAAAACAAAAGAAGTAAAGGTGGGATTGACAAAAAACACGTTTTAATCACAAAAAAATACTTGTCACACGGTGTTTCTACGATTTCCTGCAATTCTGGAGAAAAAATCTGCAATTTTGCATTTTGGGTTTACTGTTTTTTGCAAAATTTTATTTGAAAATTATTATAATATAAGGAGAAGATTATTATGAAAAAACTTTTTAGCATTTTACTTTCATTAATATTAGTGTTTTCTGTTGTTCCGATATTTTCATTAGATTCATTTGCAACAGACGACCATTGGTCATTTGATGCCGAAACAGGAGTGCTTACCATTTGGGGAAACGGCAAAATGAATAACTACCAAACTCAATATGATAAAGAACATAGCCCGTGGTATTCATTCAGAGATAATATTATATCAGTTGTAATTGAATCAGGGGTATTGTCAATTGGTGATGCTGCTTTTTATAAATGTTTAAATTTAAAAAGTGTTTCTATCCCGGATAGTGTAAAATCAATTGGTTCATCTTCATTTGAAGGGTGCTCAAGCCTTGCAAGTGTCACAATTCCAAATGGTGTAGAAGAAATTGATTCATACGCTTTTCGAGGTTGTTCCAGTCTTGAAAATGTTGTAATTCCGGGTAGTGTTACAATGATTAATCATCAATCATTCGGTAGTTGCACAAATCTTACAAATATAACGATTTCAGAAGGTGTGACAACAATTGCTACCGCTGCCTTTTTGTATTGCAGCAGCTTGACTAACGTAACCTTGCCTGATAGTGTGACATATATTGGTGCAATGTCATTTATGGAATGCACAAGTCTCGTAAGTGTTACAATTCCTGACAGTGTGACCCAAATAATGAGTAGAGCTTTTGAATATTGCAATGCACTTACGGATATATATTATGCCGGTTCGCAAGAACAATGGAACCAAATTAATGGAAGCACTGTTGGTAATGCAACAATCCATTATAATTATGGAAAAGGGTTCACAGGCATTAAGGATAACCATTTCTATAAAAATGATGTAATGCAGAAAGCATATCAGCTTGTAGAATTTGAAGGTGATTTCTATTTCATAGGTGACCGCCACGAAATCATCAAAGACAGAAAAGCATATCTCAGTGAAGAGAGAATCAACGGTCTTACCTATGCAGACGGCACACCGATTGAAGTTGGTTCTTATGAATTTGACGAGAACGGCAAAATGGTTATATTAAATGGTGTTGTCGGTAATTATGTATACAAGAACAATACTAAATTAAAGGCATATCAGCTTGTAGAGGTTGACGGTGACTTCTATTTCATAGGTGACAGACACGAAATCGTTAAAAACAAGAGAATTTATCTCAATGAAGAGAGAATTAACGGTCTTACCTATGCAGACGGCACACCGATTACGGTAGGTCATTACAATGTTGATGCAGACGGCAAGATGATAATGCTTGAAGGCATTATTGGTAACAAGGTTTACAAAAACAATACATTATTAAAGGCATATCAGCTTGTAGAGGTTGACGGTGACTTCTATTTCATCGGTGACCGCCACGAAATTATCAAAGGCAGAAAAGCATATCTCAGCGAAGAGAGAATCAACGGTCTTACTTATGCAGACGGCACACCTATTGCAGTTGGCTCTTATGAATTTGACGAGAACGGTAAAATGATAATTGAATAATTAAATTTAACAAGGTGAGGACAAAAACTCACCTTGTTTTTATGTGTGAAACAAAATTGAATTTGTATGGATGTTATTACGTTAACTGAAGTTAAACAGGCATAAAAATCGGCAGGGAAGACTAAAATCTTCTCTGCCTTTTTGTGCTATATTCAATTTTCTTTTTTTGCGGTTTTGTGGAATTTTTGTAGTGCTTCGGCAAGTGGCACTATTAAAAATCCTAATGCAAAATTGCCTATACCGTGGATAACATCAAAATAAAATCCTGTGGCAATCCAAGTGAGCATCCCTTTAAAGTTCAAGCCGAACATAATCGCCTGAGCAGGGGCATAGAGTATGCCGTAGCACAGTCCGTGTAATGCGCAAACCACTGCATAAACGGGAACAGCAACTTTTTTGCCCATTTTCTTAGGCAAGAGCATTGTGATAGCCCAAAGGATTGTCCAAATATACAGATATGGAATCCACCACATAGCAAATCCATTGAAAATTCCAATAAGCATTACAAAAACGTAAATTGGAATAAGTGCCTTTTTGCGATAAACTATGGTATATGTCATTGTGAGCATACCAAGAAAATGGATGTTGGGCAATAAATCTGTTAGATACTTGGAAATGAACATTATGACACCTAACATAGCAAAAACTATGAGGTCAACTAACTGTTGATATTTCGTATTCTTCATTATGCTTTTTCAGCCTTGAAGCAGTAGATTTTACCATCTTCAATAGTAGTTGAATCAACGCCGGTCATAGCATACTCACCGTCAATGTAAAATGCCCAGTACACTTTATCTTCATTATAAGTGTATTTCTGACCGTCAACAGTTTCAACCATAAGACCATACTGACCATCACTACCCGAAATCAGACCTTCATTTACAAGAGCTTCACCAACGGATTTTTCACTGTCGTATTTCACGGTGAATTCTTTTTTTGTGCCGTCAAGTTCAACAACCTGAAAGGCGAATGACTTTTCCTGAACTTCCTGCTGATTTTGCGGAGTTTCAGGCTCTTGTGGGGTTTGTCCGCATCCTGCAAACATAAGTACCATGGCCGCAACAAGTACCAATGAAAGAACAGAACGGAAATTGATTTTAAAAATTTCTTTCATACTGTTTCTCTCCTTTTGAGATATTTTATTTTTCTGCAAAGGCTTTTCAATATATTGGCTGTCGCAACAAAGAAAATTTCAGTACCGGGTATTCCGACTTGCAGACTTGTGATGTTTTCGCCTTCTCAAACTAACGTTCAATGGCTGGGGTGATACTCACTCCCACTCTCTTTGCGGCAGAGAGTGAAAACGTCATTTCTGCTTACGGCGACGGGCTCGTTCAGGTTTTTCACCTGATTCCCCGAGATACCGAACCTTTACAAAGTGAATTTTATCATAAAATGACTGTAAAATCAACTTGATTTATAGTGTGAATGATATTAAAATATAAATAATACAAACACGCGTGGTGGCTCTCCTTCCACGCCTGCATTATGATGAAATATAAAGAGGAATTATAATCATGAACAAAAAAATAAAGGTTGCAGTTTCAATCATTCTTGCAACAACAATTTCAGGTGTAGGAATCTTCTTCGGAGTGAGAGAAATGAAACTTAAGGAGTATAAAAATGAAGAATTAAAACTGCCACAAGCCTTCACAATAACTGCTCACACAGGCTGTATGGATACAGAAGATAATTCTCTTGAATCCATTAAAAAAGGTGTTGAAAACGGTGCGACAGTAGTGGAATTTGATTTGTATTTCACAAAAGACGGAACTCCTGTACTTGCCCATGATGAGCCTGTTGGCGGGGAAGTAACTCTTGATGAAGCATTTAAGTATGTTTCACAATTTGATGGAATTTTAGTAAATGTTGACATTAAAACTTGTGATGCAATGGAAAAAGTATATTCGTTAGCGAAAAAATACGGAATTGAGGACAGAATATTCTATACAGGCGTTAAGGATGAATTTGTTGAGACTGTAAAAAATGATAGTCCACAGGTGAAGTATTATCTCAATGTGGATGTCGATAAGGTAAAAGCTGACGACACAGACTATATTCTTTCACTCGTTGACAAGGTGAAAAATGCAGGTGCAATCGGCATAAATTTTAATTATAAAAGTGCTACAAAAGAACTTGTAAATATTTTCCATGAAAACGGACTTTTGGTGTCAATCTGGACAGTAAATGACGAATATAATATGTATAAAATTCTGAGTTTTGAGCCTGACAATATTACAACTCGTCATCCTGATAAACTCAGTAGAATTGTGACAGAAAAGCAGCAAAAATTTTAGGTCGAAATTTGTAAAAATTATTGACTTTTTTGCGAATTAAGATTATATTTAACTCATACCAATTAGGGTGGGGCGGTTTAGTTTTTTACCGTCAAATCCCAACTATATCTATCGGTTGGAAAGGGGCTGCATAATTGAAAAACAATCCAGTTATTATTGACCTCAAAAATATCAGCGTCAGCTTTGACGACCATAAAATTCTTGATAACATTAACCTTTATATCCGTGACGGTGAGTTTATCACTTTTCTCGGCCCATCAGGGTGTGGAAAAACTACAACCCTTCGTATTATTGCGGGCTTTTTACAGCAGGATAGTGGCGATGTTATTTTCGAAGGAAAAAATATCAATGGTGTTCCTGCATATAAACGTCAGGTGAACACCATTTTTCAGCGTTATGCCCTTTTCCCTCATTTGAATGTTTATGAGAATATTGCATTCGGACTTCGTCTTAAAAAGTGGAAGGAAAAGGATATTAAAGAAAAGGTAAGCGAAATGCTTGCGCTTGTAAATTTAAAAGGCTTCGGACCAAGAAAAATTGATTCACTTTCAGGTGGTCAGCAACAGCGTGTTGCTATTGCTCGTGCCTTGGCTGTGAATCCTAGAGTTGTGCTTCTTGACGAGCCTTTGGGTGCTTTGGACCTTAAACTCCGTAAGGATATGCAGATTGAACTTAAAAATATTCAGCAGAAATTGGGTATCACATTTATCTATGTTACTCACGACCAGGAAGAAGCACTTTCAATGTCCGATACAGTTGTTGTTATGAATGGTGGCGTTATTCAGCAAATCGGCACACCACTTGATATTTACAACGAGCCTAAAAATGCTTTTGTTGCTGACTTTATCGGTGAAAGTAATATTCTTGACGGCGTTATGAAAGAGGACTTTACTGTTGAATTCAATGGGATTAAATTCCAATGTGTTGACAAGGGCTTTAAACACAACGAGCCTGTTGACGTTGTTATCCGTCCTGAGGATATTGATGTGGTTGCACCTGAAAATGGTATGTTGCAGGGTACAGTTACATCAGTTACATTCAAGGGTGTTCATTACGAAATTATCGTTGATATTGATAACTTCAAATGGATGATTCAGACAACAGAAAAAAGTGAAGTCGGGGATGTTATCGGTATTTCTATTGACCCTGATGAAATGCATATTATGAAAAAGTCCCAGTATTCAGGACTTTACGGCGATTACAGTTCATTCAGCGACGAGTTTGATGAACTTTCTACTGTGGGTGAGGAAGAATGAAAAAGTCCTCATTCCTTCAAAAGGTGTTGAATGCACCTTATATGCTTTGGTCGGTGTTATTTATAGTAGCACCGCTCATAATGGTTGCGTACTATGCTTTTACGGACGCAGACGGCAATTTTACATTTGACAACATCATGCAGATTGGGGATTACACAACAACATTCATCCTTTCAATCAGTTATGGTGCAGTTGCAACTGTAATTTGCCTTCTTATTGCATACCCTTTTGCCTATGCTCTTGCACAGACTAAGGCTTCTTTTCAGCGTGTTGCAACAATGTTAGTAATGCTTCCTATGTGGATGAGTTTCCTTATCCGTACTTATTCGTGGATTACCATTTTAGGTGAGTCCGGTGTAATTAACAGTTTTCTTGGAGTCTTCGGCATTGAACCATTGAAAATGCTCAATACTGGTGGGGCAGTTATCCTTGGTATGGTTTACAACTTCTTACCATTTATGATTCTGCCATTGTACACAGCCCTTTCAAAGATGGATAACTCTCTTGTTGAGGCAGCACAGGATTTGGGATGCAATAAGTTTTATTGTCTTCGTAAGGTTATTTTCCCACTTTCAGTACCCGGTATTGCAAGTGGCGTAACTATGGTTTTCGTGCCTTGTGTAAGTACATTCTATATTACACAGAAATTGGGTGGCGGACAGATTACCCTTATCGGTGACGTTATTGAAGGTCAGTTCCAGACGGCATATAACTATAACCTTGGTGCAGCACTTTCGCTTGTGCTCATGGTTATGATTTTAATCTGTCTTGGTGTGCTTAACTATTTCACAGACAATGATGATGACGGAGGTGTGCTTATATGACAAAAACATCTCTTTTATCTAAGTTTTATTTAGCACTTGTTTTCATCTTCCTTTATGCACCAATGGTTGTTATGATGGTGTTCTCATTTAACGGAACTGAAAGCACATATGTTTTTGAAGGATTTTCACTTCAATGGTATGAAAAGCTTTTTCACGATAAGGTTACAATGGATGCTCTCAAAAACACCGTTGTCCTTGCGGTGATTTCTGCTACAATTGCAACTGTACTTGGCACTCTTGCTGCAGTTGGTATCAATTCAATGAGAAACAAACACATCAAGTCATCTGTTATGACTGTTACAAATATACCAATGATGAACCCTGAAATCGTTACAGGTATTTCAATGATGCTCTTGTTTGTTTTTGCAGGAGTAATGTTCAATAAACGTGATGTGTTGGGATTCTGGACAATTCTTATTGCCCACGTAACCTTCCAGTTGCCTTATGTAATCCTTTCCGTATTGCCGAAGCTACGCCAGTCGGATAACAGAATTTATGAGGCGGCACAGGATTTGGGTTGTCCGCCTATACAGGCATTTTTTAAGGTGGTTTTCCCTGCAATTCTCCCGGGAATTATTTCGGGTGCAATTATGGCATTCACATTGTCACTTGATGATTTCATAATCAGTTATTTTACAAACGGACCTGATTTCCAAACTTTGCCCATTCACATTTTCTCAATGACAAAGAAACGAGTAAAACCCGATATGTATGCTCTTTCAACACTTATTTTTGTGGCAATGTTTGTTCTTCTTGTGCTTATGAATGTGGCACAAGCTCGCTCCGATAAAAAGCAACGAGCAAAAAAGGGGGATAAGTGATGAAAAAGATTATTTCCCTTTTGATTACTGCTTTAGTTGTGTTATCAATTTTTGTTATTCCTGTTTCTGCCGATGATGAATTATTCTCAAGTGAGGTAAAAGATTATTACAAAAACCTTGGTCTTCAAGGCACAACTCTCAATGTTTACAACTGGGGCGAATACATTGATGACGAAGAAATTGATGTTGTAACTCAGTTTGAAAACCTTACGGGATGCGATGTTAACTATACCACCTTTGAGTCAAATGAAAATATGTACTCCAAGCTTTCAGGCGGTGGAGTTAGTTATGATATTATTATTCCGTCCGATTATATGGTTGAGCGTCTTATTTCCGAAGAAATGCTTTTGAAATTGGACTATAATAACATTCCTAATTTCAATAAGTATTTTGACAGTGAGAATAGCGGACACCTTATTGAAAACGGTATAGGTGATTATGCTGTAATTTATAATGTTGGCTCAACAATCCTTATTTATAATAAGAAATTAGTCAAGGAAGAGCCTACAAGCTGGAATGTCCTTTGGGATGAACAGTATAAAGGCAAAATCCTTATGTTCAATAACCCACGAGATGCCTTTGCTGTTGCACAATTTGCTCTTGGTCAGGATATCAACACAACCAATATGGCAGACTGGGATGCTGCGGCTGATTACCTTCTTGAACAACGTCAAAAGGTTCGTCCTGAATATGTAATGGACGAGGTTTTCATCAAGATGGAAAGTGGCGAATATGCTTTTGCCACATATTATGCAGGTGACTATGAACTGATGGTGGAGAATAATCCTGATTTAGGATTTGCCTTTCCGGAAGAAGGAGTTAACACATTCTATGACGCAATGTGTGTTCCAAAGGGCTCACAGAATAAAAAAGGTGCAGAAGCGTTTATTAACTTTATGATGGAGCCGGAAATTGCCCTCGCAAACGCGGAGTACATTTACTATGCAACTCCTAACAAAGCAGTTCTGGAAAATCCTGACTATTCACTTATTGATAGTGAAGCAGTTTATCCTGAAGACCTTAAGAATACTCAGTCGTTCCATAATCTTCCTGTGGATACGCTGCAGTATATGAATTCACTTTGGATGAAAGTCAAGGGCGAAAACGATGCCCAAGGATTATATATAGGATTTTTCTCGGTAATTGCAGTCGTGGTTATTATCATAATTGCTAATATTCTCAAGAAAAAGAAAATGGCAAAATACTATAATGTTTAAATACTAGGGACGGTTTACATCGTCCCTTTTTCTATGTTATAATACCATTGGTGAACAAAATGACAGAAAAGCAAAAACGATTTGGGGAGTTAGCAGACCGTTCGAATGCGAAGGGGTATGCAGTTTATTCCGATTTTCTCGGCCTTGCAGAGATATCGGAGTATTCTTCTATGCGTTTTTCTGTGCCAACAGCTACCTGGGGTGGTTACGATGATGCCGAAAGGTGTGTTGTATGTTTTGGAGACAGAGAATATTTTAGCGATAATTCAGACTATCCGATAAATTGTATCTGTATAAAACCTGTTAGCCAAAAGTTTGCCGATAATCTTACGCATCGTGATTTTTTGGGCTCACTTATGGGACTTGGTATTCGTCGTGAAGTTCTTGGGGATATAATTATCAGTGAAAACTGCGGATATCTATTTTGCCTTGATACAATAACCGACTATGTTATTCAAAATCTAACACAGGTGAGGCATACAACAGTAGAGTGTTGTATGACGGATAAAATTCCCGAAAATGCCTTGCCACAACCCGAAAATAATGAAATAATAGTATCATCGGAAAGGCTTGATGTTATTGTCGCATCTATCTACAAAATGTCACGCAGTCAGGTGTTACCACTTTTTCATACAGAAAAGGTTTTTGTGAATGGTGCAGTAAAACAAAGTCCGTCAGCGACCGCTAATATAGGCGATAAGATTTCAGTTCGTGGATATGGGAGATTTATATATAATGGTGTACTTCGTCATACGAAAAAGGATAGACTTGTAATAAGTGTTGATGTGTTTTAAGGGGGATAAAATATGATTACAATGAATCAAAAACTTCGTGATGTCCGTGCAGACAGTGAGGCAAGTTTACGACTTGAAAGCTATTCATCCGTTCCCGAAATCAACAGACTTCTTCGTCTTATGGAACCTTTTAAGTTCGGTACTCTTGAAAAACTTGCACCTAAAAATTTAAAGGGTTTTACAAAAGATTTGGTAAACTTTTTCAACGGAAAAGATAATGCGGTAAAAGTCAATGACCCTCGTAGCATCTTGCTCTGGGACGAAAAGAACATTCCACTTTATGACGGTAAAAGAAAACCATACATAGTACCATTTTTATTAGAAAACAAGAAAGCCCCTGCCGTGGTGATTGCACCCGGTGGAGCATATCTAAATGTGTGTATGCAACATGAGGGGGTGGAGATTGCCGAAAGGTTTAATCAACTTGGGTTCCACGCAATTATTGTGTGCTATCGTGTGTCACCTTGCCGTTATCCTTGCCCACAACTTGACTTTATCAGAGCAATTCAGACTGTAAGAAGTAAAGCAGAAGAATGGGGAATAATCGAAAATCAAGTTATTGCAATGGGTTTTTCTGCAGGTGGACATCTTGCAACAAGCATCAGCGGTGTCCATGATGAATTAAGAGAAATGACGGGGGATTTATCCCATATAGACGGAAAACCAAATGCCGTAATCGGTGGATATCCTATGATTGACCTTAAATGTAAGGATTTTGGAATAACTTGTGACAAGATTTTCCTTGGTAAAAATTATAGTGAAGAATTATCCCATAAATTGAGTGTGCAAAATCTCATTGACGAGAATTATCCACCAATGTTTCTTTTCTCAATGAAATATGACCCAATAGTACCACCTGAAACAAATTGTCTTGTTGCCGAAAAGGTGATGAATGGAAAAGGCATACCAAACGAAGTGCATATTTATCGCGGAAATGTTCATGGATTTGCACTTGCCGATGGACTCGAAGCAGGACAATGGGTAAATCAGTCAATCGAATTCCTTAAAAAGAATAATGTAATATAAAATAAAAGGGGTCTCTCAATTAGGGATTTAATAGGTTTTAATCCTATCCTTTCCGTTAATAC
>CALDQB010000010.1 GCA_937911665.1 uncultured Clostridia bacterium
CAGGTTCTGCTTTCCCTGAATCAAAAATCTTTCTACATTCATTTGGTTTCCTCCTTCCTGTAATTTTGGATATAAAAAAAGACGATAACTTCATTTCTGAAATTATCGCCTTCATTTATCTGTATTAAATTGTGTAGGGTTCGTATCCTGTATGTTCTAACTTGCATCTATTATGTAGTCAAGTCATAATTTTATAGGATTTATGCCGTTGTCTCTGGTTCAAGACTGGTTGAAACGGTGGGTGCATCTACTGTCTTTTATTCAAATGGGATTTTTGAAAATTGCCCGAAAAGTGCGTAAAAATGCGGTCAAAACAGATTGCATCTATTTTGACCGCGAATTTTGGTGACTCCTAGGGGATTCGAACCCCTGTAGCCGCCGTGAGAGGGCGGAGTCTTAACCACTTGACCAAGGAGCCATATTGGTAGCGGTAACCGGATTTGAACCAGTGACACTTCGGGTATGAACCGAATGCTCTAGCCAACTGAGCTATACCGCCATATCAGTGCTCGATCGAGAGCACGAGTAATATAATATCAAAATTATTTTTGTTTGTCAATAGATTTTTATAAAAAATTTTAAAAAGCCGAAATTTACTTGCAAATAAATGTAAGTAGTGGTACAATATATAATTGAGTCATTATGATTTAAGAAAGGATGAATACTATGAGCTTTAAGAGCGTTATAGAAAAAGTAATCGGTACGTACAGTGACCGTGAGCTTAAAAAAATATATCCTGTTGTTGATAAAGTTATTGCACTTGAAAGTGTGATGGAAAAGAAGACAGATGCCGAACTTCGCGCGATGACGGATGAGTTTAAAAGGCGTTTGAGAGCGGGAGAAACTACTGACGATATACTGCCCGAAGCTTTTGCGGTCTGCAGAGAAGCATCGTGGCGAGTTCTTGGAATGAAGCATTTCCCCGTTCAGATTGTCGGAGGAATTGTTCTTCATCAGGGCAGAATTGCCGAGATGAAAACGGGTGAGGGTAAAACTCTTGTTGCGACTCTCCCTGCATATTTAAACGCACTTACGGGTAATGGCGTCCACATTGTTACTGTCAATGACTACCTTGCAAAGCGTGACAGTGAGTGGATGGGTAAGCTCTATAACTTTTTAGGTCTTTCGGTCGGACTTGTTATTCACGAAAAGGATAACGATGCCAGAAGAGAAGCATACGCTGCTGACATTACCTACGGCACAAACAATGAGATGGGCTTTGATTATCTTCGTGACAATATGGTTATATACAAAGAACATAAGGTTCAAAGAGGTCACGCCTTTGCTATTGTCGACGAGGTCGACAGTATCTTAATTGATGAGGCGAGAACCCCGCTTATTATTTCAGGTCAGGGCGATAAGTCGACGGAACTTTATGTTCAGGCAGACAGATTTGCAAAGACTCTTAAATTCAAGCGTGTAGTAGAAACCGATTCAAAGGTTGAGGTTGAAGAAGAGCAGGAATTTAAAGATTATGACTATATAGTAGACGAAAAAGCTCATACTGCGATTTTAACGCCAAGTGGTGTGAAAAAGGCAGAGGCGGCATTCAATATCGAAAATCTTACTGACCCTGAAAATATGACAATTTCTCATCATATCAATCAGGCAATTAAAGCTATTGGCGTTATGAAACGTGATAAAGACTACGTTGTAAAAGACGGAGAAGTTATCATAGTAGACGAGTTCACAGGCAGAATGATGCTCGGAAGACGTTACAGCGATGGATTGCATCAGGCGATTGAGGCAAAAGAAGGTGTAAAGGTTGAGAATGAGAGCAAGACTCTTGCTACAATCACATTCCAGAACTTTTTCAGACTTTATTCAAAATTGTCGGGTATGACGGGTACTGCTCAAACAGAAGAGGATGAATTCCAGGAAATATATCGCCTCGACGTTATTGTTATACCCACCAACAAGGATATTGCAAGAGTTGACTTATCCGACAGCGTTTATAAGACAGAGCTTGGCAAATTCCTTGCGGTAATCGAAGAGGTAGAGAAAGCCCACGCAAAAGGACAACCCGTTCTTATCGGTACAGTTTCAATCGAGAAGTCGGAAATTCTTTCAAAACTTTTGCAGAAAAAGGGTATCCGCCACAATGTACTCAATGCGAAATTCCACGACAAAGAGGCGGAAATCGTAGCGCAGGCGGGTAAGCTTGGTGCGGTTACGATTGCTACAAATATGGCAGGACGCGGAACGGATATTGTGCTCGGCGGTAATGCCGAATTTATGGCGAAGGCAGAAATGGAAAAGCAGGGCTTTTCTGATGAATTGATTGTTCAGGCAACAGGCTTTGCAGAAACCGAGGATGAAGAAATCTTAAACGCAAGAAAAGTATATAGAGAGCTTTATGAAAAGTTCAAGCAGGAGATTCTTCCCGAGCAGGAAAAGGTTTTGGAAGCGGGCGGACTTTATATAATAGGAACAGAGCGTCACGAGAGCAGACGAATTGACAATCAGCTCAGAGGCCGAAGCGGACGACAGGGCGATATAGGAAAATCAAAGTTCTATCTCTCGCTCCAAGATGACCTTATGCGCCTTTTTGCACCCGAGAGAATAAGCAGAGTTATGGAAACCTTTGGTATGGATGATACAGAGGCAATAGAGAGCAAAATGCTTACAGGTGCGATTGAGAGTGCCCAGCAACGTGTCGAGGGCAGAAACTTTGATATAAGAAAGCACGTGCTTCAGTATGATGATGTAAACAATCAGCAACGTGAAATGATTTACGGCGAGAGAAACAGAGTTCTCGACGGCGAAGATATGCGCAGTTATATTATGAAAATGGCTGTTGATACAGTCGGCAATATAATAGCGCGCTATTCAGGTCTTGAAAATCCCGAAGAGTGGGATTGGCAGAACCTCAAAGAGCATATTTTTGCAGTTTTTGGCGAGCTCCCCGACGAAACCTTTGATATAACCGAGCACGAGCTTGACCATATGACAAGAGAAAGTCTGGCAGAGCGTATTGTTGACTTTGCAGAAAAGAAGTATGAGGTCAAGGAGGCAGAGTTCGGCGAGGTTATGCGTGATGTAGAGCGTGTACTTCTTCTCCGAGTTGTTGACAGACAATGGATGGACCACATCGATAATATGGAACAGTTAAGGCAGGGAATTAATCTCCGTGCTTATGCGCAGAGAGATCCCGTTATGGAATATAAGTTTGAAGCTATGGATATGTTTGAGGAAATGATTGATTCTATAAAAGAAGAGACAGTTAAGTATATTTTCCACGCTGTTCCTCATACAAAAATAGAAAGACAGCAGGTAGCAAAGCCGATTGCGGAGAACTTTGGAAGTGACGGTACTATTGCAAAAAAGCCGATTCGCAAGGTAGTAAAGGTAGGCAGAAATGACCCTTGCCCCTGCGGCAGCGGAAAGAAATATAAGAACTGCTGTATTGACAAAGAAAACTAATTAAGGATGTGATAATGTGATAGCTTTTGATGAGTACAAGCAGGGCCTTGAAGGAATGGAAAAGGATATTACGGATTTGAGGGATTCACTTTAGCATAGAAAATACGGAAGAGGAGCTTGCCGAGTGCGAAGCCAAAAGTATGGAGCCTGACTTCTATAACGATATGGAAGCGGCGGGCAAGCATATGCAAAAGATAAAGGGTCTGCGTGATAAACTTACACGTTATGCGGACCTGAAAGCCTTGTGGGAGGATTTAACCACCCTTACAGAGCTTGCGATTGAGGAGGGAGATGAGAGTATTCTCCCCGAGGTCAAGAGTGGGTACAAAACCCTGTGCGATAATCTTGAGAATATGAAGCTTGAAACTATGCTCTCTGGCAAATATGACAAGAATAATGCGATAGTTACTCTGCACGCGGGCGCGGGCGGAACGGAGGCACAGGACTGGTGCGAGATGCTCTATCGTATGTATACGCACTGGGCAGAACGCAAAGGTTTTAAAGTAGAAACACTTGACTTTTTAGATGGCGAGGAAGCGGGACTTAAAAGTATCACCTTCCTGATTGAAGGTCTTAACGCATACGGATATGCCAAGGCGGAAAAAGGTGTGCACAGACTTGTCCGCATATCACCATTTGATTCTGCGGCAAGACGCCATACATCTTTTGCCTCTGCCGAGGTAATGCCCGAGATTGACGATGACATTGATGTGCAGATAAATTCCGACGATTTAAAGGTTGACACCTATCGTTCAAGCGGAGCGGGCGGTCAGCATATTAACAAGACCGAATCTGCAATAAGAATTACCCATATCCCGACGGGAGTTGTTGTAACCTGCCAGAATGAGCGTTCACAGCATAAGAACAGAGAAACTGCGATGAAGATGCTCAAGTCAAAGCTCATAGAAATTGCGGAGCGGGAGCAGAAAGAAAAGATTGACGATTTAAAGGGTGTTCAGCTTGAAATAGGCTGGGGCAGTCAGATACGCTCATATGTTTTCCATCCTTATACTATGGTAAAAGACCACAGAACAAATTTCGAGGTGGGAAATATAGGGGCGGTAATGGATGGCGCGCTCGACGGCTTTATAAACGCTTATTTGATAGCTAAATCAAGAGGAGAGTTATAATATGTTTGAAAAATTATCTTTTATAGAACAGCAGTACGATGACCTTGCACAAAGAATAAGCGACCCTGCGGTTATTGCCGATCAGGACACATGGCGCAGACTTTGCAAGGAACATTCGGATATGTCGCCTATTGTCGAAAAATATCGCGAATATAAGCAGAACAAAACTACTATTGATGATGCGATGCTGATGATGGACGACCCCGAAACAGACAAGGATTTTAAAGAAATGCTTGTTGATGAAATGAAGGAAGCCAAAGAGAATATCGCACGCATAGAAGAGGAGCTTAAAATATTGCTTCTGCCAAAGGACCCCAATGATGACAAAAACGTTATTGTGGAAATCCGCGGCGGTGCAGGCGGCGACGAGGCAGCTCTGTTTGCAGGCGATTTGTTCCGTATGTATTCTATGTATGCCGACTCTAAACGCTGGAAGACAGAGGTGCTGAATCTCAGTGAAATCGGTATCGGCGGAATAAAGGAAGTTACCTTTATGATAGAGGGCGAGGGGGCATACAGCCGTCTTAAATTTGAAAGCGGTGTTCATCGTGTTCAGCGTGTACCCGAAACCGAGTCAAGCGGACGTATACACACCTCGACCGTAACTGTTGCGGTTCTTCCCGAGGTTGATGATGTTGAGGTTGAAATAAACCCTGATGATTTGCAGATAGACACCTATCGTTCAAGCGGAGCTGGAGGTCAGCACGTTAATAAAACCGAGTCTGCAATCAGAATAACTCATATCCCGACAGGAATAATAGTGGCTTGTCAGGATGAGCGTTCACAGCACAAAAATCGTGAGGCAGCAATGAAAATGCTGCGTTCGCGTCTTTATGATATGATGGAGCAGGAGCGAAACGCATCAATTGCAGCAGATAGAAAGAGTCAGGTTGGAACGGGTGACCGAAGTGAAAGAATAAGAACCTATAACTTCCCGCAGGGAAGGATGACAGACCATCGTATAGGTCTTACCCTTTACAGACTTGAACAGATAATGAACGGCGATATTGATGAGATTATAGATGCACTCATCACTACAGATCAGAGCGAAAAACTAAAGGCACAGGCACAGGAAAACTAATAGGAGCTATAGCTTTATGGAAACAAAAATACTTACAACTGTTGATGAGGATTTAAAAATTGCCGCCGATATATTAAAGAGGGGCGGAAATGTAATTTTTCCTACAGAAACAGTGTATGGTCTCGGTGCAGATGCAACCAATGCCGATGCCATAGGCAATATTTTCAAAGCAAAGGGCAGACCCTCGGATAATCCGTTGATTGTCCATGTAAGCGATATATCTCAACTTGACGAAATTGCGGAGGAGACCCCCGACGCTGCAAGGGTACTTATGGATAAATTCTGGCCGGGTCCCTTGACGATTATTTTGAAAAAATGTAAAAATGTTCCATATGAAACAACGGGGGGACTTGATACTGTTGCGGTGCGTATGCCGGGGTCGGCGGTTGCCAGACGTATCATTGAGCTTGCAGAGCTTCCCATTGCGGCACCGAGTGCGAATTTATCGGGCAAGCCAAGTCCCACAGAGGCGAAGCATTGTATCGACGATATGAACGGCAGAGTAGATGCAATAGTTTGCGGCGAGCCTTGCGAGGTTGGAGTTGAGTCGACGGTTATAGATATGACTGGCGAAGTGCCCGTTCTTTTAAGACCGGGCGGTGTTACGGCAGAGCAGATAGAAGAGGCTGTGGGCAGGATTGAGATTGCCACATCTTTAAAGAGCGGAGAGGCTCCAAAATCTCCGGGACTTAAATATAAGCATTATTCTCCCGATGCAGAGGTTGTAATTTTATCAGGTAGCACTAATGACGTTTGCAAATACATAGAGGAAAAGGCAAAGGAGAGCAAGGTTGGAGTCCTTACCTTTGATGAATTTCCCGTGATTGAGGGATGTATGAATTTTTCTCTCGGTAGTGTGAATAGCCCTGATACAGCGGCGAAAAACTTATTTTCATCCCTGCGTGAGATGGATGAAAATGGCGTCCAAATTGTATTTGCGCCCGAGATTTCCGATGAGGGTTTATGGACTGCAGTTCGTAACCGCCTTTACAGAGCGGCGGGAGAGAAAATTTTAAAAGTTCCCGCTTATGATAAAAAGAAAGTTTTGTTTGTTTGTACGGGCAACACCTGCAGAAGTCCTATGGCGGAAGCGATTTTTAATAATATTGCGGAGGAAAAGGGAATCTTGGCAGAGGCGGAATCTGCGGGCATTTTTGCAGATGGTTCTTTTGCATCAGCTAATGCAGTTCTTGTTATGAGGGAACTTGGTGTTGATATCGAGGGAAGAGCTTCAAGACAGTTAATTCCTCAAATGATAGAAAACGCCGACCTCGTGCTTACAATGTCAAAATCACATAAATCTATGATTGTGTCTGCGTTTGGCGCTTTGGATAAGGTGATGACTATGGCTGAATTTTCGGGTGGCACAGATGATGTTGATGACCCATTTGGCAGAGATGCTAATACATATCGAAATTGCCGTGAGCAGATTAAAGAGATGGTTGAGAAAGTGATTGACAAGCTATGATTAGTTTTGAATTACTAAGCGAAGATAATATAGCAGATGTGTGGGAGCTTGAGAAAATCTGTTTTGATGACCCGTGGGAATTAAACGCATTTGCAAGCGAGCTTAATAATAAGATTTCCGTATATTTTGTTGCGCGTGATGATGAAACAAAAAAGGTTGTCGGCTATGCGGGAGTATGGCTTATGTATGACTGCGCCAATATAACAAATATTGCAGTTGCTCCCGAGTATCGCAGAGAGGGACTTGGCGGAAAAATGCTTGAGCTTTTAACTGATGTTAGCCGTGAGCGAGGAATGAAGAGCATAACTTTAGAAGTACGTGCATCTAACAATTCTGCTATTGTACTATACGAAAAGTGTGGATTTGTATCGTGCGGACTTCGAAAGCGCTATTACCAGGGAAATGAAGACGCACTTATAATGACAAAAAAATTATAAGAAAAAGAGGACATATATTATGAAAATTCTTGCAATTGAGAGTTCTTGTGACGAAACTGCCGCTGCGGTGGTCGAAAATGGAACAACTGTTCTTTCAAATGTGATAAATACACAGATAGAGCTTCATAAGCTTTACGGAGGGGTAGTCCCTGAAATTGCATCAAGAAAGCATATCGAGAATGTGAGTGCGGTTGTTGATAAAGCACTTGCAGACAGCGGAGTTAAAAAAGAGGAACTGGATGCGATAGCAGTAACCTATGGCCCGGGGCTTGTGGGCGCACTTTTGGTGGGTGTTTCGTATGCAAAAGCTCTTGCGTTTGCTCTTAACAAACCGCTTATCCCCGTTCATCATATCAAAGGACACATTTGCGCAAATTATATCGAAGACCCGAGCTTAAAACCGCCCTTTATTTGCCTTGTTGCATCAGGCGGTCACAGTCATATTGTTCATATAAAGGATTATTGTGATTACGAAGTTCTCGCACGTACAAGAGATGATGCGGCGGGAGAGGCGTTTGACAAAGTAGCAAGAGTTTTAGGGCTTGGATACCCCGGCGGACCTGTGATACAGAGTGCGGCAGAAGAAGGAAATCCGCAGGCAATACATTTCCCGAGAGTTAATATGGGTGATGACGGCTTTGATTTCAGCTTCAGCGGCGTAAAAACCGCGGTGCTCAACTATATTCATACTGCGGAGCAAAGAGGCGAGGAGATCAACAAATATGACGTTGCTGCATCATTTCAGGAAGCAGTAATCGATGTTTTGTCATCGCATCTTGTAGAGTGCGCAAAAAAGTGCGGGGTAGACACGGTTGCACTTGCAGGCGGAGTTGCGGCAAACGGACATCTGCGTACACGTGTTCTTGAAAAAACAAAGGATGAGGGAATGAAGCTTTATTTTCCGAACTTCAAGCTTTGCACTGACAATGCGGCAATGATAGGGTGTGCGGCATTTTATGAATATCAAAACGGAGCGATTGCGGGAACTGATTTAAATGCAGTTCCGAACTTACCTTTGGAATAAATTAAGAAAATCTGTAAAAAGGCTTGATTTTTTCAAAGAATGGTGATATAATATTGAAGTTAGAAAAAAGCCGCTGTGGTGGAATTGGCAGACGCGCCGGACTCAAAATCCGGTGGTAGCGATACCGTGACGGTTCGACCCCGTCCAGCGGCACCAAAAAGAAACGACAATCTTCGACAGAAGATTGTCGTTTCTTTTTGTACTCTTCACTAAAAATTGTCGTTTCCAGAGAAGAGATAAGAGAGAATAGAGAAGAGAAAAGGTAGTTTTGCTATGCAAAACATTGAATTATATTTCTCTAAAAGAGGTCATATATTGGCTTACACTTTTAAAGAATGCCAAATGTGGATTTTGAAGTAATAAACAATAGAGAAAAAGGAATTAATATTGACAAATTGTGACAGGTGGGATAAAATATTCTCGTCAGTATTTGACAAAATATTTTTATGAGGTGGTTTAAATGAAGTATTGCAGTAATTGTGGGGCAGAGGTTAATGAGCGTGCTGTTGTCTGCGTGAACTGCGGGGCTGCGGTTCAGAATGTCAGTGCACCGGTAGGTCAGCTCAAAACAAACAAAGGATTGGCAAAATATATCTTTTTATCAATCATTACACTTGGAATTTATGGTTTGGTAGTTTTATCATCACTCAGCAATGATATCAACATTACTGCAAGCCGTTATGACGGAAAAAGAACAATGCACTATTGCTTGCTTGCATTCATTGTTGCACCTATCACTCTTGGAATTGCTTATATAGTTTGGTTCCACAAGATCTCCAACAGAATTGGAAATGAACTTAAGAGAAGAAATATCGATTATAAGTTTTCTTCTGCGGATTTCTGGCTTTGGAATGTTCTCGGCGGTATAATAGTTGTAGGTCCGTTCATTTATTACCATAAGTTATTCAAGGCAGACAACCTTATCTGTGCGGACTATAACATAAAAGGGTAATTTTACATATTCTTTATGGTTAAGAAAATCGGTATATTCCTATTAATTTCATTATATTTTTTAATGGTATATACGCTCTTTGAATATTACAATATTACCTGTGTTTTTCTTGAACTTTTCGGGATACCGTGTCCGGGGTGCGGGATGACACGGGCGTTTATAGCACTTATGCACTTGAATATTATTGAAGCTGCTAAATATAATGTTGTGATATTTTTTATGCCGTACATATTCGCATACATTTTCTTTGATTTAAAGTACAAGTTTAATAAAATTGTATTATTGGCGATAGGGGCAATTGCAATCATTAATTGGTTAATAAAAATCATTTTATATATTTAGGAGGAATAGAGATGTTTTGTAAAAATTGCGGAAATGAAATGAACGAAAATGCTGTTGCATGCATGTCTTGTGGTTTTGCTAAAGGTGACGGTGAAAAATTCTGCTCTAACTGCGGAAAAGAAATAAATACGGGTGCGGCAATTTGCACTAATTGTGGTGCAGCGGTTAAAAAATTAGCTTCGACAGCTAATGGCGAACAGAAGTCGAAGTTAGTAGCTGTATTGTTAGCTTTCTTCCTTGGAAGTATAGGAATTCACGATTTCTATCTTGGGTATACAAAATATGGCATAATTAAGATTGTTTTGACTGTTTGCACAGGCGTAGGCGGTGGAATCTGGGCTTTGATTGATTTTATCAGATTGTTAACAGGTTCACTAAATACTGATGCAAATGGCGTAGAGTTAAAAAATGAATTCTAAATAACAAAAAGTCTGCTGACTTCAATTCAGCAGACTTTTTTCATAATCTATACGGCGTCTTTGCGTCCGCGATACTTTTCTCTTGTTGCCCAGCCGCCACGCATATGACGTTCTTGTTTGTTCTCGGCAAGTATTACTCTCACCTCGTCGGCAAGTCTGCCGTTAATCTCACAAAGGCGCTCGGTTATGTCTTTATGTACTGATAGAGGAACATTGATACTTTTCATCTAGCCCTATGTCTGCAAGGAGCCTTAAGTATATATCAATATGTCCGTCTTCCGCCACTTCAATTCGGTCGATTACTCGCTTTAGCATCTCGTTGGTAATCTCTGCGGTACTCAGAATATCGCCTATACTCTTGAATGTATCAGTAAGTCCGTATTCGAGCTTATCTGCCTGTGTGATGCCGAACCTCACCATCTTAATTTTCTCTTCCAGCTTTTTAATTTCTGCATTGG
>CALDQB010000011.1 GCA_937911665.1 uncultured Clostridia bacterium
GAAGCGAAAATTAACCATTGAAAATCGAGGTTCAGATAACTTCTGTCACCCTAGGTTGGTTGAACCTGCTTTGATTATCTCATATCAAAAATCTCCAAACAAGGCGGACTCGTCGCAAAATTCGACATTTTGAAAAAACCGACAAAAAATGCGGTTTTATGCACTTTTCAGGGTAATATGCACGCGGGAATTTCTGCAATTTTTAAAAATTTTATACCGATGGCACTCTATGGCACTTTTAAAATTTGTATTATGTATTTGTGTGGCGGACATGAAAATCCCGGGAGCGTCGCACAACAAAAATTCAGAAAGGAAGGTAGTAATTATGTTTAACTTCACAACAGGCAAGAAGCCGATTCAGCCGGACCAGAACAGAGCGGTTGCTTACGGTCAGCAGCCATCGGTGGCGGAGGCGTCAAAGAATCCGAACACTCAGGAAGAGTACATCAAGGCAAGAGTGGAGGAAATTGAAGCACAGCGTCGTGCCTTTATGAGCAAGAAGCCCGATTTTAATATGAAGGCGGAACTGGAAAACCCCAAGTTTTCAGATTATCTGTGGAAAAACGGATTATCCATTGAGGATGCATATTTCCTCACTCACAAGGATGAGATTATGGAAGAGGCGGCGACGGATGCGCTTGCGAAGGCTTCTGCGCGCAGAGACAGAATAGCCGAAAACGGTGCAGGCAAAAACAGCCCCGCTTCTGTAAAGAAAAACCCCAAAGAGATGACGGACAAAGAGATAGACTCTATCATCGAACGGGTTCGAAATGGTGAGAAGATTACATTTTAATTTTGTTTTTCAAACAAAATGACTGACAGAGAGATAGACTCTATTATCGAACGGGTCGGAAATGGGGAAAAGCAGATTTTAATTTTGTTTTTCAAACAAGATTAGCGACAAAAAGAAAAAGGAGAGAAAAATATGAGTATTAACTACAATACGCAGACAACTGCGACAAACAATGCGGGCAACAACTTAACGCCCGAAATGAAATCATACTATGACAGAGCGCTTATACGCTTTGCAAGTCCCAAGCTTGTTCACGCAGAGTTCGGTCAGAAGAAGCCGATTCCTGCGGGAAGCGGTAAAACAATAGAGTTCAGACGCTTCAGCCCTCTTCCCAAGGCTATGGTTCCGCTTACAGAGGGCGTAACACCCAAGGGTAATGCACTTAATGTAACAACGGTTGAATCAACTGTTGAACAGTATGGTGACTACGTTACTCTTTCAGATATGCTCACACTTGCATCTGTGGATTCGGTGATTTCAGAAACACAGGCGGTGCTCGGCGATCAGGCGGGCAGAACTCTCGACACAGTTATAAGAGAAAAGATAAACGCAGGAACAAATGTTCAGTACGGTGAGGGCAAGGCTGACAGAGGCTTGCTTGTCGGCGGTCTTGCAACCTATGAAGATAACGACTATCTTACTGTTGCGGCGGTAAAGAAAGCGGTATCAACCCTCAAGCGTAACAATGCAAGTCCCTTTAAGGATGGTTGCTATGTGGCAATTATTCATCCTGACGTGGCGAATGACCTTACCAATGACCCCGAGTGGAAAGCGGTTAAGCAGAATGTAGATCCTGAAGACTGGTACAAGGGTGCAATCGGCAAAATTCACGGTGTCGTTTTTGTTGAATCTACAGAGGCAAAGATTTTCCGTGCAGAAAACTTAAGAAACGCCGCTACGCTTGAAAAGGGTGACCCCGAGGTTCTCACAGTTGCGGCAGTAGCCGAAAACGGAGAGATTAAACTCAGAGAGGATTTGTCAGAGAGCGACGCAACTGCTCTCGTTGGCAGAAGCATCCAGATAAATGGCTTTGACTATTCAATAGCGACTGCTGTCGCAGGCGCGGCAGGCTCTGCAAAGCTTACTGTTGCAGAAACCCTCAGCTCTACAGTAACAGAGGACAGCGTCATTTATCCTGCAGGCGCAGGTGCAGAGGGCAGAGACATTTATTCTACCCTTTTCATCGGTCAGAATGCTTATGGTGTTACCAACATCACAGGCGGCGGCCTTGAAACCATTCTTAAGCAGAAGGGCAGCGCAGGTACAGGCGACCCTCTCGACCAGAGAAGCACTGTGGGCTGGAAAGCAACGCAGACAGCGGAGATACTTTCACCCGAGTTTATGGTTCGCGTAGAAACAACCTGTAGTTATTAAGTATTATATCCCGACCGCATTTCGCGGTCGGGATGAAAGATAGGAGATGAGTAAATTATGGCAAAAAACACAAAGACAAAGGCAAAAGAAGCAGAAATTAAAAATTTCTATAATGAAAGCGTACCTGTTATGCTTATTAAGGATAATTCAAAATACAAAGATGATGTAACGGTTACGGTTAACGGAGTAAACTACCAGATCCAGAGAGGCGTACAGGTTATGGTGCCCAGATGTGTGGCGCTGGCACTTGAACGCTCGCGCAGGCAGGAGCTTGCCGCTCAGGAATATATGGACAGCTTGAAGGGATAGGTGATTGAATGGAAATATTAAGGGCAATAGAGATGGCAGATGCGCTTTGCCCAAATCACTATACGCTTGAAGAAAAGATATGCTGGTGCGATGAGGTGACGGCGGAGCTTTGCCGCAATATACTCAAAGTCTACGATGTTATCGAAACTCAAACGGATGGCAGCGGGATGGTAGAGATTCCTGACGGATTATCTTTCGACAGAATAGAGCTTGCATTTGCAGGCGATATGCGGATAGAAAAGCAGGATTTCAGGAGCTTTATAAGCAAGGACGTTGATAAAGTGCCGAAAAATCAGCGACTCAGGCTTGTATATCTCAAACTTCCCGAGCCCATTCGCACGACTGCGGTTTATGGGGAATTCAATACAGGTGACTGTGTAATCGAAATAAGCGACCCTCCATTTATAGAAGGGGACAAGCTTGAAATAGTGAGATATGATGAGGCAGCGGGCAAGCCCGACTGGGAGAGCGCCGAATGTGCATATGTAATGGAAACCGACGACAGTAAAATTATTTTGGACTGGGACGCGGTTCCTGCACAGACGGGCGCAAAGCTTGCACTCAGAAGAGTTATAACCGATACAACGGTTATTGATGAGGCGCCATATGACAGAATGTATATAGAATACATATTAGCCAAGATGGCACTCTATCAGCATGATTATGCAGGCTACAATGCTCATATGATGCAATACAACAGTCTCTATGAAGCTCTCCGAAGAGAGCATCAGACCAGAAGCCCCCGAACAGAGCAGGTAAGATTTAAAAACTACAGCAAAATTTAGTAAAACAGGAGGGTTTGTAATATGCCGCTTACACGGATTGAAAACAGCAACAACAAAAGGGTACAGCTAAAGGTTTTTTCAGGGCTAGACCGTAGGGATAAGATTGCAGATTCATCCCTGACCGAAATGGTGAATATGTCGCCGAAAGCAATTCCGTCCCTCGTTCCCCGCGAGGAGAGGCGGCGGGTTGCCCACATCTCCGGTGCGACAGAAATATGTGCCCCCGAATACACCGGAGGTGAGCTTACCTCGTTTACAGGGGTGAGCGGAAACACGTTTTATTACAAAGGCAAGCGTATAAACGGAACGTTGAAAGTCGGAAAAAAGTCAATAGCTGATTTTAACGGAAAAATTTGCATTTTTCCCGACAAGGTATACTATGATTACCTTCCCGACCCCGATACAGGCAAGGTGTCAAACAGTCTCGCTTCGATGGAGAAGGAGATAACCCCATCGGGTGCGCGCTTTTATTCAAAATATGATGATGTCACGGGAGAATATACCGCCTATATATCCTGTGACGGAGCGGGCTTTGACGCCAGCTTTTCAACGGGTGACAGTATTGTGATTTCGGGTTGCACCGCAGAGAGCAATAATACAAAAGTAATCAGCAGCCGCAAGCAGTTTGCCGCAGAATCCGACATAGTCAGTGCAGTTGCAGACAGTGTAACAGAGGACCGTATAGATTTAATTCTATACAACAAAAAGGGCGAGAAGATGACCTTTAAGAACACAACCGAGACGGGTAAAATATCGGTAAGACGGGCAGTTCCCGATATGGATAACATTTGTGTCCATAATAATCGTCTGTGGGGAACAGCAACGTCAGGCGAGTATATTTATGCCTCGAAGCTCGGTGATGCGACAAACTTCTATTCGTATCAGGGACTTTCGGACGACAGTTGGTATACAACAGTCGGAACAAGCGGAGAATTTACGGGTATATGCAGCTATCGTACCGCAGTAGTGGCATTTAAGAGAAATCACATACATCATATTTATGGTGATTCGCCAGTGAATTTTTCGCTTCCCAAACAAACCTTTGGCGGTTGCATAGACGGCAGAAGTATCTGCGAGATAGGAGGAGTTTTGTATTATCTCTGCCAGGACGGATTTGCTGCATATAACGGCGGGGAGCCGTACAATATTTCGCCGAGCCTTAACACAAAATATATATCCTGTGCAGCGGGATGTGACGGCGTGCATTATTATGCGTCGGCAGAGAGAAGCGATGGCGGCAGAGATGTTCTTGTTTATACTCCCGATGCGGATGTATGGGTGAGAGAGGATGATACTCCTTTTTGCGGGTTCTGTACCTACAATGGTGACGTGTACGGCATCGCCGACGGAACTATGTGGAAGATGAGCGGCGGCGACGAGCCGTTTGAGTGGTGCGTGGTATCAAAAAGGCTTACTTATGATGATATCGGGCACAAGGGACTATCTTCGGTGTGGCTGCGTATGGATATTGACAAGGATGCACAGGTGAATGTATCGGTTTCAAGAGACGGCGGCGAGGCAGAAGCATGCGGCAGTATAAGCGGAGGGAAAGGCTTCTCTGTTTACCGCATACCTGTACGCTTTAGTAAATGCGACTCGTTCCGCATTATTCTAAACGGCTCGGGAAGAGCGGTAATTCACGATATAGAAATCACAACATACAACGGAGGAAGAATTTATGGATAGAATATATACCGAAAGAGATGAGAGAACTAAAGTTGGCGTAAATGCCGAGCCAAAGCAGGAGAGCCTTACGGGGATAAGAAAGACGCTTCGTGATATGGGCTTTTCAGATAAAAGTATAGGCTATGATAATAAAAGCGGCGCGGTCACTTTAAACGGCAGAAAACTGATGACGCCGTCGTATCTTGATGATGAGGCGGGTGTTTCATATGCAAAAGCCTCTGATATTCAGAAAAGCGTTGTTGATTATTTCAAAGACAGCAAAAACCCTGTTGTCAGAGTAAGCGACGCATATGCGGCGGCGGCAGGTGAGTACGGACTGGCGGGTAACGGCCTTTCCTATGGAAACGGCACAGTTTCAATCGGAGGTATGCCGCTTGATGTGATGTACATTGACGATAGCGGAAAGGCTTGGGCAAGACAGAGCGATGTGTATGATTTAGTACAGGCATATGCCGACAATACAGGGGTAGAGAGCCCAAATTCCATTGCGGAGAGGTACGAAAGAGAATATCTGTCTGATATAACAGACAGGATAAATAAACTTGAAAACCGCGAAGAATTCTCATATGACCCTGACAGCGACCCCGTATATATTGCATATCGCAACAAGTATATGCGCGAGAGTGACAGGGCAGGCAGAGATGCAATGGCAAGCTACTCGGCGCAGACGGGCGGATATACCAATTCTGCGGCAGTTACCGCAGGTGCGCTCGCAAACCAGTATTATGCGCAGCAGCTTACTGATACTATTCCCGCTCTTGCAGAGCAGGCGTATCGTCGCTATTATGATGCCTATCAGATGGATGCCGAGCTTATCGGCAGATTGGTAGAGGCGTACGAAACCGCATACAATAATGCGATGGATGCAAACGAAATGACCGCAGATAACGCAAGATATGCGGCAAACAGCATCGTTGACCGCGACAGCGCAGAGTATGAGAAAATGCTCTCTGAACACAATCGCGAGTGGGAGGGTATTTTCAACGAGCAATCATTAGAGGATGCTCTGCGTGACGGATATTGGACAGATGTTCTCAACTCCCAGCAGATGCGTGAAAATGAGCTTGACAGCTCGGAGAAAGAAATATTCCTTGAATATTACAGAAGGATTTTAGAAGCGCAGATAGAGGGCGAAGATCTTGACAACAAAAAGACAAGAGCAGAAATAAGCGCAAAATACGGACTTTAGTTAAAAAGCCGCGGAAAAAACTTCCGCGGCTTTTTTGCGAAACGGTACGTATGAATGCGAACCCTACAAAAAACGGAAAAGCCGTAAATTATAAGGGGACAAAAGATATCATATAATTGTTACCATAAAACGAAAGGGTGACGGTTATATGATGTTTTCTTTTTTAAGTACAGTTCTCGGCTCGGTAACGCTTTTGCTCTCTTACATATCCGGGGGTGCTTCTTTCCCAAAACCGCTCTCTGCGGCGCAGGAGCGACACTATATCGAACTTTGGAAAAACGGTGACGAGAGTGCAAAGGAGGTTTTGATAGAGCATAATCTGCGTCTTGTTGCGCATATAGCAAAAAAATATTCAAGCAACATAAACGACAGTGATGATATTATATCTATCGGCACAATCGGACTTATAAAAGGAATTTCGAGTTTTGACCCCTCAAAGGGAACCCGCCTTGCCACATATGCCGCAAGATGCGTGGAAAATGAAATTCTTATGCTTATGAGGTCGCAAAAGAAGACACAGGGCGATGTGTCGCTCAATGAAACGATAGGGGTAGACAAAGAGGGCAATCAGATAATGCTGATTGATGTGATAAAAAGTGACAAGGCAGATGTTTTTGATGAAATAAATCTTGGGATGGAGGTGCGGCAGCTTTATAAAAATATCCGCACAGAGCTGGACGAGAGAGAACGAAGTGTAATACTTCTTCGCTATGGGCTCGAAAACGGCAAATGCTATACACAGAGGGAGGTTGCAAAGATGATGGGGATATCACGCTCTTATGTATCAAGAATAGAGAAAAAGGCGGTTTCAAAGCTTGGAAAGGGTATTCGGGATACTATGATGGTTTAGAACCAAAAAAATTATCAAATAAATGCTAAATATCTGCATTTATCATTGACGTGAGGGGTTTGAAAGTGGTATAATTAATAGAATTACAATAAGTGACTTTACTTAAGATGGAGAGTGATGTTAGTATGACGAGCAGAAACACACATACGCCGGCGGGACTTACCGATATACTCGCCCAGGAGTGCGAGCTCAAGCACAGGCTTGAAAGCTCCGCGCGGGAGATTTTTGCAGAGTATGGATATCGTATGGTTCAACCGCCTACGTTCGAGTATTATGACGTGTATGATGCGGCGGTTACAAAGCCTGAAAATATGTTCAAGTTCTTTGATGCGAACGGACGTATGCTCGCTCTCCGTCCTGACCTTACCACCTCGGTTGCACGAATGGCGGCAACAAAACCTCTCGGCGAATTGCCATACCGAATTGCTTATTCGGGAAGTGCGTTCCGCAATGACGAGGCTTTCAGCAACGCAAGACAGAGAGAGTTTTCGCAGGTTGGAATCGAGCTTATAGGCAACGGCGGTGCAGAAGCAGACGCCGAGGTTATAGAGATTGCCATTGATACCCTTTTGAAGTTCGGGGTTACCGAATTTCAGATTGATATGGGTCAGGTGGATTATTTCAAGGGCATTTCACAGCTTGCAGGGCTGAGCGATGAGCAGAGCGACAACCTGAGAGAGAAGATAAACGACAAGGACTTTGTTGCGATAGAGAACATAATAGAGAATTTGGGACTTGGCGATGACATGGCGGGATTGTTTATCGATATGCCGAAGATGTTCGGTGGCATTGATGTAGCAAAGAAGGCTCTTGAAAATCCCGTTCTTGATGCCACATCTGTTGCGGCTCTTGAAAATCTCATACAGGTTTATGATATATTGAGCGAAAAGGGGCTTGAGAAGTACCTTGCAATTGATTTGAGTATGGTGCCCAATCTTGATTATTACACAGGCATAATTGTCAAGGGCTTTGCCAAGGGGATAGGCTTCCCCGTTTGCTCGGGCGGAAGATATGATACTCTTACCGCGAAGTTTGGAAAGGATTTACCTGCGACGGGTATCGCAATCGGTATCGAGCGCGTAATGGCGCTGCTTGGCGAAACGGAACGCTCAACCGAGAGCGGCAAAGATTCTGAATATATAACAGTTGCTCTTGCAAAGGGCAGACTCGCTGAACTGTCGGTTGATATTTTTGAAAAGCTCGGTTTTGACGTAGCAGAGCTTAAGACCAAGACGAGAAAGCTTATCTTCACAGATGAGAAGAATAAGTTTAAGTTTATACTTGTAAAGGCGTCGGACGTGCCGATTTATGTAGAGTATGGTGCCGCGGATATCGGCATTGTAGGCAAGGATACTCTGCTTGAGGCAGGCAAGGACGTTTATGAGATACTCGACCTTGGATTTGGAAAATGCAAAATGGCGGTTGCAGGACCCGCGTCTATGAGAGGGCGCCTCGACGGCAGAAACATTATGCGTGTGGCAAGTAAGTATCCGCATATTGCGAGAGATTATTTCCACAGAGTAAAGGGTCAGACAGTAGAGATAATCAAGCTTAGCGGTTCAGTTGAGCTTGGCCCGCTTGTAGCACTTTCGGAAGTAATTGTTGATATAGTTGAGAGTGGTAAAACTCTTAAGGAAAACGGACTCGAGGTGCTTGAGGATATTTGCGACCTCTCTGCAAGGCTCGTTGTTAACAGAGTAAGCGTGAAAATTCATCGTGAGCGTATAATGAAGCTTGCGGCGGATATGAAAAAGAATATATAACTGAAGTAAGGAGAGAATTATGAGGATTTATCCTGCGATAGACATTATAGACGGCGCGTGCGTAAGACTCGTGCGGGGGGATTATTCCCAGAAGACAAGATTTGCCGATGATCCTGTCGAAGTAGCGAAACGCTGGCAGGCAGAGGGCGGAGAATTTGTTCATATTGTAGACCTTGATGGTGCACGAAGCGGGCAGATGCCTAACTTTGAGCTTATATCCCGCATCGCAAAGAGCCTTGATGTACCGATTCAGGTTGGCGGCGGAATTCGCACGATGGAAGCGGCAGAGAAGTATCTTGCAAACGGCGTATACAGGGTTATAATCGGGACATCGGCGCTCAGCAATCCCGAATTTGTAGCAGCGGCGGCAGAGAAATACGGCGACAGAATTGCAGTAGGGATTGATGCCAAAGACGGAATGGCTGCAGTCAGCGGATGGGAAGAAGTAAGTCGGGTTTCCGCGACGGAGCTTGCAAAACAGATGCAGAAAATCGGTGTGTCCAATATAATTTACACAGACATCGCAACCGACGGAATGTTAAAAGGCCCGAATGTTGATGCTATGAGAGAGATGGTTGAGGTCGTTCCGAATGTCGGGATAATAGCATCGGGCGGTGTTACCACGGTTCAGGATGTTATTGAACTTACAAAGACGGGGACAAGCGGTGCCATAATCGGCAAAGCTCTCTATACAGATAAAATAAAGCTTGCGGACGCGATAGCGGCGGCAAAGTAAGGTAAAGGAAGGAACAGAAAATGAACACAGATTTTATTAAACAACTTAAATTCGATGAAAAAGGACTTATCCCGGCGGTTGCGCAGGACGCAGTAAGCGGCGAAATCCTTATGCTTGCGTATATGAATGAGGAGAGCATAAAACTGACACTTGAGAGCGGTCACGCAACTTACTTTTCAAGAAGCAGACAGGAGCTTTGGGAAAAGGGCGCACATTCGGGACATCTTCAGCACGTCAAAGAAATTCTTGTAGACTGTGACGCAGATGCCATTGTTTTGAAAATCGAGCAAATCGGTGCGGCTTGCCACACAAACAATCCCTCCTGCTTTTACAGAAAGGTAGTAGACGGAAAGCTTGTGGAAATTCCTACAGGACTTGACACAAACCCCAAAATATTATACGACGTTTATGACGTTATAGTTGACAGAGTTAAAAACCCCAAGGAGGGTTCATATACAAACTATCTTTTCGAAAAGGGTATCGACAAGATGCTCAAAAAGGTAGGCGAGGAATCGGCAGAGGTTATCATCGCATCAAAGAACTATGTAAAGAGCGAGGTTCAATACGAAACCGCAGACCTTTTATATCACCTGTCGGTTGTTCTCGTTGAGCAGGGTCTTACATGGAATGATATTTTTGCAGAGCTCAGGTCGAGGTATGCAAAATAATGAGACGATACAGAAATCTTATTATGCTGCCCGTAACAATAATTGCTATAAGTGTTTATCTTATAGGGGTAAATTTGATTAGCCGAATTGACAGAATTCACCAAATCGCCGACGCGGTTCCTGAGATTGTTCAAACCGAGAAACAAGAAGAGAAAGAGCTTGAGATAATCGGAGAGAAGATAAATATAAATACCGCCACTGAAAGCGAGCTTCGCACTCTTGACGGAATAGGCGAGAAGCTGGCGAAGAGGATTATCAAAAAGCGTGAGGAATTGGGCGGCTTTAAGGCGGTCGAGCAGATAAGAGAGGTTGAAGGCATAGGGCAAAAGCTTTATGATTCCATAAAGGATTACATAAAAGCGGAATAGACACAAAAGGAGAAGCGAAATGGGCATTTTTTCAGAGATTAACAGGTCAAAAGAAGAGCTTGGCGAAACCGCACAAAAGAGAGGCTTTTTTAAGTTCTTTGAAATATTCTTCAGAAAAATCAGATATTTTATGTTAGCAAATCTGGTTTACACCCTGTATCTGATACCGACATTTGTGATTATATACATTGTTTCGTTTGCCATAACAATGCCCATAACCGAGGAATCCGCAGCTTTGAACAATTTTTCGGCGGTGCTTTTGGCAAACCTTTATATTTCAGTTTTCGGAGCGGGTCCTGCAACCTCAGGAATGACATATATTATGCGTAATTTTGCAAGAGAAGAAAACGCATGGGTGTGGAGCGACTTTTTCGCGGCAGTCAAAGGAAACTTCAAGCAGTCGCTTGTAGTTTTTGTGACAGACATTATAATGGTTGTGCTGTTTACGGGTGCCGTTTTTGCATATTCTAACCTCACAGGCTATGCGGCGATAATAAGATATATTTTGTATTTTGGCATAACGATATTTACGATTATGCATATGTATATATATCCTATAATGGTGACTTTTGATTTAAAGCTCATAGACATATACAAAAATTCGTTCATATTTGCAATACTCAAATTGCCGTCAAACCTTGCAATATTAGCGGTTTTAGCGTTTTTGCATATCGGACTTCCGCTTTTTGCGATAAGCGGCGGCGGAGCAAATATGTTGTATTTTTCGGCAATTCTCATATTGGCGGAAGCGGTAGTAACACAAGCATTTTCGGCGTTCCTTGTCAACTTTGGCGTTTATCCGAGGTTAAAGAAATATATGCTTGATGCCACTATACAGAAAAAAGGTGAGATAAACGATGCTGGAGAAAATTCATAATCTGTCGGAACTTAAAAATATGAGCCGGGCAGAGATTAAAACTCTTGCGGCTCAAATACGCGAATTTTTAATAAAAACTATCTCGAAAACGGGCGGTCATCTGGCTGCAAATCTCGGGGTGGTAGAGCTTACTATGGCTCTTTTTATGGAATTTGACCCGTACGTTGACAGAATTATCTGGGACGTCGGGCATCAGGCATATGTTCATAAAATTTTGACAGACAGAGCGGACAAGTTTGATTCCCTGCGCAAATTCGGGGGATTGTCGGGCTTTCCCAAGCCTGACGAGAGCGATGCGGATGCGTTTATCTCGGGGCATAGTTCAACCTCGGTGTCTGTGGCGGCGGGTTTTGCTGCTGCGGCAAAGCTGAGCGGAAGCGGAAGGCGGGCAGTCGCGGTTATCGGCGACGGGGCAATGACGGGCGGAATGGCTTACGAGGCTCTCAATCACATAGGAAGCGAGAGGTTGCCCGTTATAGTGGTTTTAAATGACAACGGAATGTCGATATCAAAGAACGTGGGCGGCTTATCCAAAAAGCTCAGACGTCTTCGTTCAACCGCGAGATATTTTAAAATTAAATCGGACATCAAATCGGCTCTTGCAAAGGTCCCCGTAATTGGCGGTGCAATAAGGCGGTTTTTGAGCGGGGTTAAGAAAATCACAAGAAAGATATTCCTCCCGAATATGATTTTTGAGGATTTGGGATTTAAATATTTAGGGCCTGTAGATGGGCACGATATTGAAGAACTTCGCACTGTACTCCGACAGGCGAAGAAAATCAACGCTCCCGTTATAGTTCATGCCCATACCAAAAAGGGAAAGGGTTACGTTCATGCGGAGAAAAACCCCGGATTTTTCCATGGGGTACAAAGCTTCAATGAAAAGACGGGCGAGATTACAAAAAAACAAGGTGACAGCTGGTCGGATTATTTCGGCACAAGGCTTACCCAAATGGCAGAGAAAAATGATAAAATAGTGGCAATAACAGCGGCTATGACAGACGGAACGGGGCTTTCGCCATTTGCAAAGAAATTCCCCGACAGATTTTTTGACGTTGCAATAGCGGAACAACATATGGTTACATTTGCTTCGGCACTTGCCAAGGAGGGATATACCCCTGTTGTTGCAGTTTATTCTACGTTTCTGCAGAGAGCCTATGACCAGATTATACATGACACCGCTCTTGGCGGATTGCACGTTGTGTTTTGCATTGATCGTTGCGGGCCTGTCGGCAGTGACGGAGAAACGCATCAGGGTATGTATGACATAGGATATATGACTCAAATACCGAAAATGACAGTGTTCTCGCCCTCCTGCAAAGAGGATTTCGATGTTATGCTGGGCTGGGCAATAAACGAGGTTAAAGGTCCTGTTGCAATCAGATATCCGAGAGGCGAGGTAATGGGACTTGGCAAAGAGAAACTCGAACCATATAAATCGCGCCTTGTTCGCGAGGGAACAGACATACTGATTGCGGCGACGGGAATTTCGGTATATGATGCGGAGGAAGCGGCAGAGCTTTTAGAGAAGAAAGGAATTTCTGCGGCGGTTGCGGATGTAAGATGTCTAAAGCCGATTGACGCGGAATTTATGATAAGAAATGCTGAGGGCAAAAAAGCGGTTGTTTCGGTAGAGGACGGAACAGAAATCGGCGGATTTGGGCAACAGCTTGAGAGCTTGCTCGGCAGAAAGGTAATAAAGATAGCTTACCCCGATGAACCTATCGTTCAGGGAAGCATAGACGAACTTAAAAACAAGTATGGATTATCGGCAGAAAAAATTGCCGAGAGGATAGAACAGATTTAATCGAAAGGACAAAGGAATGGCAAAGCAGAGGTTGGATGTTTATCTTGCAGAACAGGGCTTGGTCAAAAGCCGCAGCGAAGCGCAGTCAATAATTATGGCGGGCGAGGTTTACATCAATAATCAAAAAGCATCAAAGGCGGGCGAACAGGTCAGCGGAGATGAAAATATAGAAATCCGAAGCAGTGCTCAAAAGTATGTAAGCCGCGGCGGACTCAAGCTTGAGAAAGCACTGCAATGCTTTTCCGTAAGTCATGACGGTCTTGTTTGTATGGACATAGGCGCATCGACGGGCGGCTTTACGGATTGTATGCTTCAAAACGGAGCGAAAAAGGTGTATGCGGTCGATGTGGGTTACGGACAGCTTGCATGGTCGCTCCGCTGCGATGAGAGAGTTGTCAATATGGAGAGGACAAACATCAGATATATCGAGGATTCTGCCCTTGATGAGAAGATAGAATTTTTTTCGGTAGATGTTTCGTTTATATCTCTTGGCCTTGTGCTTCCCGTTGCATACAGAATATCGACAGACGATGCAAGCGGAGTTTGCCTTATAAAACCGCAGTTTGAGGCGGGTCGCGAAAAGGTCGGCAAAAAGGGCGTTGTTCGTGACAAAGAGGTACATAAAGAGGTTATATACAAGGTGTTTGACATCGCGAGAGAAATTGGGTTTTCTGTGCTTGGACTTGAGTTTTCGCCGATAAAGGGCCCCGAGGGAAACATCGAATATCTGATGTATATCTCAAAGCAGGGCGAGGATATAGAGATTGATATAGATGGGCTTGTGGAACAATCACACGAGCTTTAAGAGGTGGTAAAAGTGAAAAACATAGCGATAATACCAAACGAATTCAGGGACACAAGACTCGAAGAAACAAAAAAAGTGATAGAGGAATTAAAAAAGCGTGGGGCAAAGGTTTTTGCAGAGCAGAGATTTAAAAATATTCTCCCCTATGAAATAGAGTATGGGACTCTTGACGCCATACTAAAAGGGGCAGACGCTGTCCTTGTGCTCGGCGGTGACGGAACAATTCTTGGTGTTGCGCCTCGGGCGGCAGTTTACGGCGTTCCGATTTTGGGAATAAATTTAGGAAATCTCGGATTTCTCGCACAGGCGGAGAGGGGCGACTATTCGATATTCGATAGCTTGCTTGAAGAAGAGTATCGACTAACAAGCTGTATGATGCTCGATGCCGTTGTGGTAAGACAAGGCGTAGAGGGGGAGAGGTTCCTCGCGCTTAATGATATTGTGGCAACCGCAGGCGGAATTTCTAAAATGATAAATGTAACTGCGGCAGTAGACGGAACAAACATAGGTGCGTATTCAGCAGACGGGCTTATTGTTGCAACGGCGGTAGGCTCAACGGCATATTCGTTATCAGCGGGCGGAGCGGTTTTGCATCCCGACCTTGATGCGATGATAATAACACCCATATGTCCGCATACTCTTAAAGCAAGAAGCACGGTTGTTCCGGGCGATGATGAGATATGGATAAGCCCTGCAGAGCCGTATCGGTCGGAAATGTCAATTCTCGTCGACGGCGAACAGAGATGCACATTAAAGAGCGGTGAATTTATCAAAATCACAAAATCAAAATACAGAACACGGCTTATAAAAGCCACCGAGAAGAATTTCTTTGATTTGCTCAGAGAAAAGTTATCATAAAAATCAGGTAAGGAGGTGCGGCAATGCTGAGAGAAATTCATATAAAGAATATAGCGGTTATTGAAGAAGTAACTGTCGAGCTTGATAATGGATTTCAGACGCTCACGGGGGAAACGGGAGCGGGAAAGTCAATACTTATAGACTCAATAAATATGGCTCTCGGCGCAAGAAGCAGCCGCGACCTTATCAGAACGGGAGCGGAAGAAGCGTCGGTAGACCTTGCCTTTGAGGTTGAGGACGAAGTCACACTCACAAAGCTTACAGAGCTTGGGGTTGAGTGTGAGGATTCTACTGTGCTTGTAAGCCGCAGAATATATGCAGACGGAAAGAGCCGATGCCAGATAAACGGCAGACTTACCCCCCTCAATATTGTAAAAGAGGCGGGCGAACTGCTCCTTACTATTCACGGACAAAATGACAATCAAAGCATATTATCGCCTAAATGCCATATACAATTTGTTGATGATTATGGAAAGAACGACACTCTGCTTTGTGAGTATAAGGAACAATACTCGGTTTTGAAAGAGACCGAAGAAAAATTGAATGAACTCGAATGTGATGAGGGCGAAAAAGAAAGATTGGTAGAGCTTTTAAAGTTCCAGCTCGATGAAATCGACGCGGCAAAGCTGAAATCGGGCGAAGATGAGGAGCTTTCAGAGCGCCGCAGCTTTTTGCAGAACGCAGAGCATATAGCCGAGTCCGCAGGGGGAGCGTACTACCTTTTGTATGGCGGCGATGAGAGCGACGACGGCGTATGTGACAAGGCGGCAAGAGCACTTCGCAAATTAGAAACCGCGAGCGGTTACGACGGAAGACTTAGTCAGGTGTATGAGAGGCTCTCGTCGGTTCGGGCGGAGCTTGAGGATATAACGCAGGAGCTTCGTGCCTATGTCGACGGGGTTGATTACAGCGAGGCAGACCTTGACAATATAGAGACAAGGCTTGCCCTTATAAACAACCTTTCGAGAAAGTACGGCGGAGGCATAGACGAGGTGCTCGCTTATGCAGAGCAGGCTCGGAGCAGACTCTCTGCAATTGTGAGAAGCGACGAGAGAAGAGAAGAGCTTGAAAGAGAGCTTGCAGATGCAAGAGAAAAACTCGCTGAAATCGGCGAAAGACTTACTTTGGCAAGGGTAGATGCCGCACTTAAATTGCAGGAGAGTATAATGAACGAGCTTGCAGACCTTGATATGCAGAAGATGCGTTTTTCAGTGAGCATAGAGCCTGCAGTTTCGGCAGACGGCGAACGGCACTTTTTGCCTGACGGATGCGACAGAGTGGAGTTTATGATTTCTGCCAATCCGGGTGAGGCGTTAAAGCCTCTTTCCAAGATTGCATCAGGCGGAGAAATGTCGAGAATAATGCTTGCAATCAAGTCGGTGCTTTCGGATACAGACAGAGTAGAAACTCTTATTTTTGATGAGATAGACACAGGTGTCAGCGGAAGAGCGGCACAAAAAATAGCAGAGAAAATGGGTATGCTTGCCCACAAGCGACAGCTTATCTGCATAACACATCTTGCGCAGATTGCGGCGATGGCGGACAGGCACTATCTGATAGAGAAAAATTCGGACGAGAATACTACCAAGACATCTGTTTCGTTAATCAGCGGCGAGGAGCGTCAATGTGAGCTTGCAAGGATTATCGGCGGTGTGAGAGTGACAGATTTGACTCTTGACGCCGCAAAGGAAATGCTCGATATGGCAGAGAGTTATAAAAGGTCTGTAAAAACTGAAGGATGATGATTCAATGAGGCAGGAAGGTTATGTAGTCGCGGCAAGCGGCGATATGGTCAAAATCAGAGTAGACAGAGAATCTGCCTGCGGGGGCAACTGCGTTTCGTGTAAGGGTTGTCCTGCAGAAGCGGTAATAATAGAATGTAAGACCGAAGAAAAGCTTGCCGTCGGCGACAGAGTAGAAATGACAATGCCAACGGGCAGATTTTTAGGAAATGCCGCACTTGGATACGGATTTTTGACCGTGCTTGCCATATGCGGAGCGGTTTTGGGATACACTTTCTGGAAAAGTGAGGGCGCATCGGTACTAGGTGCGCTTGTTGGTATTATTTTGGGGATTGCGATATTTAAGATAGTTTTTGCAGAGGACAGAAACGAAATCAGAATAGAAAAAATATAAAACACGAAAAGGAAGACTAAAATGCTTATATCTGCTCAGAATCTTGAAAAGAGGTTTTCTGACAATATAATATTCAAAGATGTGACACTTGCCATAGAGGACGGCTGCCGTTATGGTTTAATTGGCGTAAACGGAGCGGGAAAGTCGACACTTTTATCGGTGCTGCTCGGCGAGCTTGAATATGATGCAGGTGAGCTTTATGCAAAAAACGGACTTCGGGTTGGCGTTCTCAAGCAAAATTCGGGGCTTGAGCGTGACAATACCATAATTGCAGAAATGCGCAGAGTTTTTGAGGATGTCTACGAGGCGGAGCGGGATATGCGACGTATAGAGGACGAGATGTCACGCCTCTCTCAAGACGACGCCGACGAATACAGACGCTTGTCTGCGGCGTACAACAAAAAACAGGCATATATGGATTCCCGCGATGGATATAATGTCGATGTAAAGATTAAGACGATTTTAAACGGAATGGGATTTTCGGACAAGGAGCTCGATACCCCTATAAATATATTGAGCGGTGGCGAAAAAACCCGTCTTGCGATAGCAAAGCTCTTGCTTGAAGAACCCGAGCTTTTAGTTCTTGACGAGCCTACAAACCATCTCGATTTCAAGACTCTAAGCTGGCTTGAGGACTATCTTGCAGACTACAAGGGTGCAATTTTGGTTGTATCCCACGACAGATATTTTCTTGATAAAATAGTAGATAATATATTTGAGATAACGCAGTGCAGACTCAATAGCTATAAGGGTAACTATTCCTCATATCTTACGCAGAAAGCCGAAAGATATGAGCGCAGCATCAAGGAGTATGAGGCGCAACAGGAAGAAATTGCAAGGCTTAAGGCTTATGTTGATAAGAACATAGCCAGAGCCTCTACCTCTGCCAGTGCAAAATCAAGGCTTAAAACCCTTGAAAGTATGGAAATTCTCGAAAACCCTGAATTTTCGGAAAGAAAGATAAAGCTTCGTTTTGAAAAGATAAAAGATCCATACAAGGATGTTTTGAGCGTAAAAGACCTCACTGTTGAGGTAGGGGATGAGCACAAGGAGCTTTGCCGAGGCATAAACCTTGATATAAAAAGAGGGGAAAAGATTGCCCTGATAGGTCATAACGGAATAGGAAAGTCATCGTTTTTCAAAACGATACAGGGAATAATTCCGCATTATACGGGCGAAATTGTATGGGGCAAGAACACGAGCATCAGCTATTATGAACAGGAGAATTTAAACCTTGACCCCGACAAGCGCGCGATAGATGAGCTGTGGGACAGATTTCCGCATATCCCCGAGGCACAGATTCGTCGTATGCTGGGAAGTGTGCTTCTTACGCAGGAAGAGGTCTACAAGCCTGTGCGGGTAATAAGCGGCGGAGAGAGGGCGAGACTTGCCCTTTGTATAATAATGCTCGAAAAGTCGAATGTACTCTTGCTTGACGAGCCGACAAACCATCTTGATTTAAATTCAAAAGAGGTTTTAGAGAGTGCGCTTAAGGATTATGACGGAACAATTTTATTTATATCCCACGACAGATATCTTTTAAATAAGGTTCCCGATAAAATCATAGAGATTACAAATAATGGCGTGATTATCTATGACGGCGGATATGAATATTATAAAGAGAGCGCGCTTTTGGGAAGCAAGCCGATTTGCGGGGAAGAAAAACCGAAAAAGACAGAAACAACTTACAGAGGTCGCGAGGGGCGACGTGCCGATGCGGAGCGCAAGCTGAAAATAAGGGAGATAGAGAACGAAATCTCATATCTTGAAAAGCGAATGGCAGAGCTTGAGGCGGAGCTTTCGGCAGAAGAGGTCTACACAAACTTCGAGCTTTCGACAGAGAAATCAACCGAGCTTGATGAGGTAACCGCAAGGCTTGAAAAATGCCTTGAAGAATGGGAAGAATTATCGGAGGAATAAAAAAAGAGGTGTGCCGTAGCACACCTCTTTTGAAATTTTATTCGGCAGCGCTTACAGATGATGGCTGAGCAGAAGCTGATGATGTTTCCTGAGCGGTAAGCTCGTCTGTTGCGGTCTTGATATCTGCGAAAATAGCAGCGATGTCAAGCTTGTTAATCTTGCGTTCATTTACGTTGACCTTAATTTTAATATCACCATTACCTGCTTTGTAGTAAGCGAGAAGCTCGTTTACACCGGGTATTCTCTTGATGATGTGGTATCCGTAGCTTGTTTCAACGATATCACTGATTTCGTTCATTCCGAGTGCGAAAGAAGCCTCTTCAAATTCGGGCATCATCTCACCGGGACCGAAGGTATATCCGGCGTCAGTCATACCGGGGTCTTCGTTGAATTCTTCTACGAGGGCATCAAAGTCTTCGCCGCCTTTAGCTCTTTCGAGAACAGCTTCTGCAATAGCTCTCTTATCTTCGGGGTTAACATCTTCACCCTCTGTTACCTGTGTAGATATAAGAATGTGTTTAACAGAAGCAACATCAGGCTGGATATATTCATTCAAAACAGATGTATCTTCAGGATAGTAGTTGCCGGGATTTGCTGTCATATCCTCGTTTACCTTGGAGGCAAGCATAACCTTTCTATACATCTTCTCATACTGCTTGGGTGAAGCAATACCCATTGTTCTCACTCTGAGAGCAAAGCCGTCCTTGCCATATGCAGAAGAGATGCCTTCCAATGTAGATTTTATCTCATTTTCAGCCGCTTCGTCAAGAACTATGCCGTTTGCGCGGCCAAGCTCAATGATAATAGCCTCGTTAACTGCATCCTTCACGGCGTTTTCTTTCATAATATCGCCGATAGTCTTATCGCCGTCCGCTGAGGGTGCTGACCAATCAAAGTTGTACATATCTTCGAGAGAGAGATTGTTGTCAGATGCATATGAAGCAACCTGAGAATAGATGTAATAGTTTACATCAAGGTCGGTAATCTTTTCGCCGTTAACTTTAGCCACGGTATTTCCCTCGGGAAGAGCGGAAACCCAACCCGGAATCTGCATACCGAGCAAAAGAACCAGTGCGCCGATAACAGCCGAAGCAATGAGCGAAAGAATGAAAGAACTTCTCTTAACTGTAACACGTACAGGCTCGGGCTTAACTGCTTCAAACTCTTCGTAAGCGGGTGCAAACTCTGCACCTTCTTCAAAGGCTTCTTCTGCGACCTCTTCGAAATATTCTGCGGTTTCATCTCCTGCGATTTCAGCTTCTTCAACAATTTCAGAAGCTTCATCTTCAAGCTCTGCCGCAGCATCCGCGATTTTAGAACGGATATCTTCTCTTACTTTTTCTTCGGGAGAGAGTGTGTTTTCAACTTCATTTCCCTGAAAATCCTTGTTTTCGTTATCCAAGTTTTTCAACTCCTTTGTAGTATTTTTCATTATTTAACTGACATTATACAATACTTTTTAAAAATAATCTACCTTTTTTTAGAAAATTTTAAATTTATTCATAATTTAGTTACCGCACAGGCTCTGTGCAAAGTCACAAAGAGTTTTTAAATACGCTCCCTCCTCTGTGGATTTTGGTTTAGGGAGCATATAGTGAAGACGCGGATTTGTTTGGTTTGTCATAAAAAGAGTTTTTCCCATTTTAGTCATAAGCTCGAGCAGAGTCTGCATATCGGGGAGATTTTCACTGTCAAAAGCCATAGTTACCCTGTCCGCTCCGCCTGTCATTTCGGATATTCCAAATCGACTTGCATAGCTCTTTATAAGGGCAATTTCCATAAGATTTGCAACCGACTGCGGAACGGTGCCGTAGCGGTCCTCTATCTCATCATAAACGTCATAGAAGATCTCTCGGCTGTTTATGGAAGCAATACGCCTGTACGCACCTATGCGACGGCTGTGGTCGCGGATGTAGGTGTCGGGAATAAAGGCAGAAACGGGCAAATCTATCGCCGTTTCGGTTGTTTTTTCGTGCGCCTCGCCTTTTTGCTCGCTTACCGCTTCTTCTAACAGACGGCAATACATCTCGTAGCCGACGCTCTCCATATGCCCGTGTTGTTCG
The DNA here is from genome assembly GCA_937911665.1 of uncultured Clostridia bacterium. GTDB lineage: Bacteria > Bacillota > Clostridia > Monoglobales > Monoglobaceae > UMGS1820. The sequence continues at coordinate 20,988 of CALDQB010000011.1, forward strand.
GCGCCGATAAGGTTGCCCGTGCCTCTTATTTCAAGGTCGCGCATAGCGATTTTAAAGCCCGAACCGAATTCGGTGAACTCTTTCATAGCAAGAAGCCGTTTCTCTGCTTCTTCGGTGAGTATCTTGTTGCGCCTGAACGTAAGATACGCAAAGGCACGGCGGTTGCTTCTGCCGACTCTGCCCCTGAGCTGATACAGCTGAGATAGACCAAGCCTGTCTGAATTTTCTATTATTATAGTGTTAACATTCGGGATATCAAGACCCGTTTCGATGATTGTGGTGCAGACAAGAACGTCTACCTCTCCGTCTGATACCTCCATCATAATCCGCTCAAGCTCACCCTCGCTCATTTTGCCGTGGGCAACCGCCACACGTGCAGAGGGTATAAGCTCGGCGATGCGGTTTGCAGTTTTGTAAATTCCGTCTACTCGATTGTAGAGATAGTAAACCTGACCGCCTCGGTTCAGTTCACGCTCGATAGCCTCGCAGATTGTAAACTCGTCGTATTCGAGAACATAGGTCTCAACAGGGTATCTGTCGCCCGGTGGCTGATTTATTACACTCATATCACGGATACCGCTCAGGGACATATGAAGAGTTCGGGGTATCGGTGTCGCTGACAGAGTAAGAACATCGACATCCTTGCGGATTTCTTTTATTTTTTCCTTGTGCGCCACACCGAAGCGTTGCTCTTCGTCAATTATGAGAAGCCCCAGCTTTTTAAAGTTAACATTATTGCCAAGCAGCTTGTGCGTGCCGATTACTATATCCGTCTCGCCGATAGAGAGATTTTTAAGTATGCGTTTCTGGGCAGACGGAGTTGAAAACCTCGACAGCATTTCAATGTTGATAGGATAGTCCATCATACGTTGGCGGAAGGTGTTAAAGTGCTGGCTTGCAAGGATGGTGGTGGGGACAAGGTATGCCACCTGATAACCGCTCATAACCGCTTTGAATGCCGCCCGCAGAGCAACCTCGGTTTTGCCGTAGCCAACGTCTCCGCAAAGGAGTCTGTCCATAGGATGCGGTTTTTCCATATCGGCTTTTACTTCATCTATGCTCCGAAGCTGGTCATCTGTTTCATCATAAGGGAATGAGGCCTCAAAGCTTCTCTGCCACTCTGTATCCTTGTCAAATGCGATACCCGGGATGTTTGCACGCTTTGAATAAAGTTCCACAAGCTTGCGTGCCATATCGGCTGCCGCCGCTTTTACGCGTTGCTTTGCCTTTGCCCAGTCTGTGCCGCCAAGACTATTTAGGCGCACGGACGCGCCATCCTTTTTGTCATAATGATATATCATAGACAACTGGTCCGTGGGGACATAGAGTGAATCGTTGTTTTTGTAGCTTATCTTAAGGTAGTCCTTGCGAACCCCCGATACGTTTAACTGTTCTGTGCCGAGATAAAGACCGATGCCGTGATTTTGATGAACGACATAATCGCCTGGCCTTAAGGTGGTAAAGTCTGAAATGCGACTGCCCTTTTTGCCACGATAGAGGGGGCGTGATTTCTTCTTTTTCTCACTTCCGAAGATTTCACGGCTTCCCATAACGGCGGTGCGGATAAGAGGATATTCAAAACCTCTGGAAATAGAGCCGCCGCAGACTACAATTCCGCCCGGAGCGGGAAGCTCTGTAACAGAGCTCTGGTAGGAGCATTTTATTCCGTCCTCTTCAAGACGGATTTGCAGATTTTTCGCTCTCTCGGATGTTCCTGCAAGAATGATGGTTCGATAAAGCGATGCCTGATAATGAGAAAGTGCCTCGATAAGAAAATCGCTTTTGCCCTGAAATGAGCCAAGACTCCTTGCTCCTAAAGAGTAATTGCGCTTGGGCTTAAAGTCGGCGGTATGCGAAAGCCCCGACATACACACAAGACGTGATTTGCCGATGCGTGATGCTGCCATAGAGTATGGGAGGAAGAATTCGCCGCTTGCATCAGGCAGACCTCCCCTTTCATATATATCGGTTATTCTCTCTGAAGTTTCTGCAGAATATTTATCGAGTCTCTCTGCAATACGCGAGGGCTCGTCTGCAAAAACAACCGTGGATTTATCTATATAATCAAGAATGGTAGGCTTTTCCTTATATATATAAGGAATGTACTTGTCAATTGACGGGAAGTATATCCCCTCACGGATGCGCTCTGCATCCCTTGTGAGTGAGGCGAAAAGACGCTCCTCTCTTTCGATTGATGTATCGAGCTTATCAGCGATGGAGATGAGGGTATCTGCAAGATTAAAACGCTCGCTCTCTGCGAGCAAAAGCTCATTCGCGGGGATTACCTCAAAGGTATCGGCGCGGTCGATTGTGCGCTGTGTCTCGATGTCAAATATTCTGACAGAGTCTACCTCTGTGTCAAAAAATTCAATTCTGTAGGGGTTATCCGCACCGCAGGGAAATATGTCAAAAATTCCGCCTCGTACACTGAATTGCCCGCAGCCCTCTACCATATCCTCGCGATGATAGCCAAGGTCGGTAAGGAGGGCGGCAAGCTTATCAGGTTCGGTTTCGTCGCCAACCTTAAGAGAAATCGCCGAGCGCTTCCATGCTTCGATGGGCAGAGTAACGCTGAGCAGCGCCTCGGGAGAGGTTACAACAATGTTGTTGCCCCAACCCTCTGCAAGTCTTTTTAAAACAGAGAGCCTTGCCGACAGAAAATCTCTTCCTTTTGCCTCTACATCATAGAGGGTAAGCTCCGATGCGTGAAAACGCAGAACTCGGTCGCTTTCTGTAAAAAAGCACAAGTCATTATAGATTTCGGAGGCATCGCTTTCGCTTTTTGCGATTACAAGTCCCCCGCAGGCGAGCTTTTCGCAGACACAAAAAATAAGGTGTGCCCTGACGGAGTCCGACACACCTGTTACACTAAGCGGTGCAATGCCTGATTTTAAATCTGCGGACAGGTCTGAAAAATCCACAAGCCCGTCCATAATTTCAAAAAATTTGTTTTTCATTAAGTTCACTCTCTGTTTTAAGGTTCGGGGTTGAAACTGTTAAATTTGTTCATCGCAGATTTTGCGCCTTGAGCAATTATTTCTTCAACTGCCGAAACAGCGGCAACAGCCGATTTTATAAGAATTTTTGTTTCGTCTGCAGAGAATTTTCCCAAAACATAGTCTTTCATATCAAAATCGGGGTGGTTGGGAGCGCCAACACCTATTTTAATACGGGGAAATATATCACTCTGCAGCTGATAAATAATATTTTTAATTCCGTTATGACCGCCTGCGCTGCCTTTTTCACGGATGCGCAGCTTCCCAAGGGGGAGAGATATATCGTCATATATTATGATTATATTTTCAGTATCGATTTTATACCATTCGGCAATTTCACGGATGCTTTCGCCGCTTAAATTCATATAGGTTTGCGGTTTTGCAACGATTACTTTTTCACCGCTTATATAGCCATCGCCGAACTGGGCGCGGAACTTTTCTTTATTCAGCTTTATATCGAATTTTGAGCAAATCGCATCAGCAACTTCAAAGCCGATATTGTGGCGGGTGCCAACGTATTCCTTGCCCGGATTGCCGAGCCCTGCTATAAGATACATAAAAATTAACCTCTTTTGTGAATTTAATCAAAATTGTGCAGTTTCAGATGTGCTGGGTTATACCGCAGGAACGGTTGCAAGAGTGACTGCGTAAACTCTGTATGCACCGCATTGCTTTAACATCCTTGCGCATTCATTAAGTGTTGAACCGCTTGTGCAAACATCATCGACAAGCAGAACAGTTTTATTTAAAAATCTATCGGGATTTTTTACGGCAAATTTGCCGCTTACATTACTCTCTCTTGCGTGATACGAAAGGGTGCTTTGCTTGCGGATACGCTCTGTTTGATACATCGCGCCCGAAACATAGGGGAGCGAAAGGTTGCGTGCAACTGCCTTTGCAAGATACGCCGCCTGGTCGTACCTTTCTTCAAACTGTCCCTTTTTTCTTGGCGGAACAGATACAACCATATCAAATTCGATGTTTTTAAAATCGTATTTAACCATCTCTGCCATATATACCGAAAGGGTTTTGGCAGCGCCCGAATTGCGTTCTTTTTTAAAAGCTAAAACCGCCTTCTTTGCCGCGTCGGCGTAAATGAAAGGAGATGTCATCTTTGTGTTATACTGACGGGTGAGACGGCATCTGTTGCAAAACTCTGACTTTGAGGATGCAGGCTTGCCGCATTTTTTGCATCTGTGATACAGACGGGTGTAAGGCAGAGTGTTTGAACATTTTGTGCAGACCTCGCGCTTCGCCTTGGGCGAGAGACGGGAAGAACAAAAAACACACCTTGGCGGATATATAAGATTTGAAAATAATTTCACCAGCGATTTAGCCATATTAAAATTCACCGCCCTGTATAAAACACATTAAATTACCATATATAAGTATATCATAGCCATAATTTAATTGCAATAAAATTTTAAGTTTGATGTCCCCGCTTGCGATGTAAATTCGCTATAACATAATTGGTATATTCAGAAGGCATAGTCCATATCATAAAGATATATTAAAAACGCGTGTTTGCCTGCAATCTCTACAAAAAAGGATTATAGATTTTGTGCAATATTTTTCCAAATGTTGATAGACTTTTGGCTAAAGATGTGCTATAATCAAATTGTTAAAAGTGTCTAATTAAAGTTTTAAAAACAGCTCGTTTTTTGACGAATTTTACAGAAAGACCACGGAGGACCGACAAATGAGAAAAAAAGCACAAGAGAGCAAAGGGTTTGACGCATATATCGAAGATATGCCGATGTACCTTTTTAATAACGGAACAAATTACGAAAGCTATCGTATGCTCGGGGCGCACAAGGCAACTGACAAGGGCGGACGGGAAGGCTATCTCTTTGCGGTATGGGCTCCAAATGCGGTTTCGGTTTCGGTTGTTTGCGATGCAAACGGATGGGACAGGGAAAAGGGTGTTATGAACAAGCACCTCTCGTCAGGAATATGGGAGGTTTTTCTTCCGGATGTATGCGAGGGGCAGAACTACAAATTCAGCATCGAAACCCGCAAGGGGGATATTATTTTAAAGGCAGACCCGTATGCCTTTTATTCCGAGGTTCGTCCCGATACGGCGTCGGTAACTGCGGATATTGGGTATAAGTGGAGCGATTCTGCGTGGATGAAAAACCGCAGAGCGCAGACGCCTTATGATAAGCCGATAAATATATATGAAATGCATTTTGGCTCGTGGAAGAAAAAAGAAGACGGCTCATATTTAACTTATAAAGAGATGGCGAAGGAGCTTATCCCCTACGTCAAGGAAATGGGCTATACGCATATAGAGCTTATGCCCATTTGTGAGTATCCCTTTGACGGAAGCTGGGGATATCAGGTCACAGGCTATTACTCGGCGAACAGCCGATACGGCACGCCGACCGAGCTTAAGGCTTTTATAAATGCCTGTCATAAAAACGGAATTGGCATAATTATGGATTGGGTTCCTGCCCATTTCCCGAGGGATGCACACGGACTTGCGAATTTTGACGGAACACCCCTTTTTGAACATCCCGACACCAGACGGGGTGAGCATAAAGAGTGGGGAACGCTGGTGTTTGACTGGACAAAGACAGAGATTTTTTCGTTCCTTATATCGAATGCGCTCTTCTGGCTTTCGGAATATCATATCGACGGTCTGCGTGTAGACGCGGTGTCGAGTATGTTGTACCTTGACTACAACCGTCGCGACGGGGAGTGGCTTCCCAATAAATATGGCGGAAAAGAAAATTTAGAGGCAATTGACTTTTTGCAAAAGCTGAATATCGCAGTTTTTGAAAGATTCCCCGATGCGCTTATGATAGCAGAGGAGTCTACTGCGTGGGGCGGTGTTACGATGCCGACAGACGCGGGAGGGCTTGGCTTTAACTTCAAGTGGAATATGGGATGGATGCACGATATGCTCGATTATATGCAGTGCGACCCGCTGTTCCGCAAGGGCAATCACAATAAGCTTACTTTCCCGATGATGTATGCCTTTTCAGAGAACTACATTCTTGCGCTTTCGCATGATGAGGTGGTTCACGGAAAGCGTTCGCTTCTTGATAAAATGTGGGGAAGTTACGAGGAAAAATTTGCAGAGCTTCGGCTTCTTTATGCATATATGTATGCTCACCCCGGGAAAAAACTGCTATTTATGGGCGGTGAGTTCGGGCAGTTTGTAGAATGGCGTTTTGCCGATCAGCTCGACTGGATGCTCGAGGATTATGAGCTTCATTCAAAAATGAGAAAATATTGCGCAGACCTTGGCAAATTCTACACATCTCATCCATCGCTTTTTGAAATAGAGCGCGAAAGCGGCGAGTGGAGGGGATTTAAATGGCTCAACGCAAACGATTATGAAAACAGCGTCCTTTCGTTTATGCGTATGAGTGCGTCGGGCGATGAGAAGATTGCAGTAGTGATAAACTTTACTCCTGTCGGGCGCAGTAAATATGTTGTGGGCGTGCCGGAGTATGGAGAGTATGAAACGATTATGTCGACGAATGCCAAAAGCTACGGGGGCGACGGCAAGGGCTCCCGCAAGATAAAGGCAAAGGCGGTGCCGTGCGGCGAATTCCCATATTCTATCGAACTCAATTTGCCGCCTCTTACGGCGATGTATATGAGGTTTAAGCCGAAAACTATGCCCGTAAAGTCGAAGAAAAAGGTATAAATAAATAATATTTTAAGACAACCCCGTTGCGGCTCATGACGAGGTGCCAAAACAGTTTAGTGAGTCGGAAAGGTTATAGGTGAAGAGAATGAAATCAAAAGAATGTGTAGCGATGATTCTTGCAGGCGGACAGGGAAGTCGACTCGGAATACTCACAAAAAATGTGGCAAAGCCTGCAGTTCCGTTCGGGGGAAAGTACAGGATTATTGATTTTCCGTTGAGTAACTGTACCCATTCGGGAATTGATACGGTAGGCGTACTGACGCAGTATCAACCCCTTGAACTCAACACGTATATAGGCAGCGGACAACCATGGGACCTTGACCGCTCAAACGGCGGTGTTTATGTTCTTCCTCCGTATACATCGGCAGAAAAGGGCGAATGGTATAAAGGAACGGCGAATGCTATATATCAGAACCTTGGATTTATAAGCCAGTTTAACCCCAAGTATGTAGTTATACTGTCGGGTGACCATATATACAAAATGGATTATCATAAAATGGTAAGCCGGCATAAAAAGGCAGGCGCAGATGCGACGATAGCCGTAATTGAGGTTCCGTGGGAAGAGGCGTCAAGATTTGGAATTATGAACACAGACGCCGACCTTAATATTACCGAGTTTGAAGAAAAGCCTGCCGAACCTAAAAGCAATCTTGCATCAATGGGCGTTTATTGCTTTAGCTGGGAGGTTCTCCGTAAATACTTAACAGAGGACGAGAATGACCCGAACTCAGACAATGATTTCGGCAAGAATATAATTCCCAAAATGCTTGCCGACGGCAGAAAGATGATAGCTCATCGTTTCGACGGATATTGGAAGGATGTAGGTACAATCCATAGTCTGTGGGAAGCGAATATGGAGCTTCTCGATGACAATGCAGACTTTAATCTCAATGATGACAGCTGGAGGATTTACAGCAAGAACCCCGTTAAGCCTCCGCATTATATATCACCCAATGCAACGCTTCGCAGTTGCTATGTTACAGAGGGCTGCGATATATACGGAAACATCGACCATTCGGTTATATTTGAGGGGGTAACAGTTGAAGAGGGGGCAAAGATTGAGGATTCAATCATATTCCCCGGGTCAATAATCAAGAAAGACGCGGTTGTATACAAGGCGCTTATCGGTTCCAACGTTGTGATAGGAGAGAATGCACGCATAGGTTCTGATGACGAGTCTGCAAACAAGAATTTCATAAACGGAACAATTTGCACAAATAATATTACGCTTATCGCTCCTGATGTGGAAATAGGCGATGGTGTGAAGGTTGCACAGAATTCGATGGTTGTCGAAAACATAGAGAAATAGACGGATTCGGCAGAAAAAGGCATATTGAAAGGAAGGATAATATGAAACATAATATGATGGGGCTTATATTTGCCGATAATCCTGAAGCAGGAATGGGCGAGCTCACAAGTGTCCGCACCCTTGCGGCAGTCCCCTTTGGAGGCAGATACAGAATAATTGACTTTATACTCTCTAACATGGTAAATTCTTCGATTGTAAATGTGGGTATAACAGTTCCGTATAATTATCAGTCGCTCAGTGACCATTTAGGAACGGGCAAAGCGTGGGATATAGACAGAAAGGGTAACGGTCTGTTTGTGCTTCCGCCAAAGGAAATAGGCGACGGCGTGGAAAGAAAGGGCGTTGATATAATAAACGGCGTCAGTCATTATCTTACAAAGAGCCGTCAGGACCACGTGCTTGTTGCGGATTGTAACACAATATGCAACATAGACTTTAAAGCTGTTCTTGTATCACATATCGAAAGGGACGCGGATATAACGATGATATATACTGATGCAGGACAGTTAGATTCCAAAAAGCTGTCGACTCGTATCCTTATTGATACAGATGACGAAGAGAGGGTAAGGGACATACATGTGTACCCTATTGCACAGAAGACAAATCAGGTATATATGCATATGTTCCTTATAAAGAAATCTCTGCTCCTTGAGCTTGTGGGCGATGCAGTAGCACACAACAAGCATCATATATCAAAGGATATCTTTTTGCCGAATATTAAGAGAATGAAGATATACGGCTATAAGTACGAGGGATATTCAAGACAGATTGACAATGTAAAGTCGTTTTTTGATGCCAATCTGGAGCTTTTAAATAAAGAAATAAGAGACGAGCTTTTCGGACTCAACAACGATATGCCTATATATACAAAGGTTAAGGATACCGTTCCGACCAAATATGCTGCGGGCGCAGAGGTCAGCAACTCGTTCGTTGCGGACGGATGTATAATAGAGGGAACAGTCAGAAACAGTATATTGTTCAGAGGCGTTCATGTAGGTAAGGGCGCAGCGGTAGAGAACTGTATAGTAATGCAGAATTCGGATATTATGGATAACTGTCTGCTTGAAAACAGCATTTTTGATAAAGAGGTAATTTTAAGAAGCGGAAAGAAGCTCATGGGACAGGATACCTATCCTATGGTTATAGGAAAGAAGACTATAATTTAATTTATAGTTTACAGGGGTGAAAGGAGTAGGGCAATGAGTAGGATATTAATGTGTTCATCAGAGGTAGCTCCGTTTGCCAAGTCAGGCGGACTTGGCGATGTTCTCGGTGCATTGCCTCAGGCAATCGCGGCTCTTGGAAACGATGTAAGAGTTATTTTGCCAAAATACGGATGTATTCCGCATGAATATGTGGAACAAATGAGCTTTTGCTTTTTCATTTATGTGCCGCTCGGCTGGCGAAGAAAATACTGCGGTGTATTTGAGCTTAAAAAAGACGGCGTAACATATTATTTTGTAGACAATGAGTATTATTTCGGAGACCCGTATCTTTATAAATGGAATGACCTTGAGAGATTTGCTTTCTATGACAAGGCGTGTCTTGAGATTATTAAAAAGCTTGACTTTAAGCCCGATGTAATACACGCGCACGACTGGCAGGCGGCAATGGTACCTGTTTTGCTCAACGCATATTATGTGAATGATGAATTTTATCGCGGTATAAAGACGATGTTTACAATTCACAATTTGAGGTATCAGGGCATATATTCTGCCGATGTTGTTGCAGATTTCTTCTCGCTTGACAGAAACTTTTTCACAGATGACAAGCTGGAATTTCACGGCTGTGCGAACCTTTTAAAAGGCGGAATAGTATATTCTGACTATGTTACAACGGTAAGTCCTACTTATGCAGAAGAAATAAAGACTCCGCTCGGCGGGGAAAAGCTTGACGGACTTCTGTCTGCAAGGTCTAATTCTTTGTTTGGAATAATCAATGGTATTGATTACTCGGTATATAATCCAAAGACCGATGGCTACCTTTTTGCGAACTATGATGGAAGAAATATTAAACAGAAGAAAAAGGAAAACAAAATGAAGCTTCAAGAACAGCTTGGGCTTCCCGTTGACGGCGAAAAGGCTATGGTGGGAATTATCTCAAGACTCGTAGACCAGAAAGGCTTTGACCTGATTGCAGAGGCAATGGGCAAGCTTTTGGAGCTTGATATGCAGCTTGTGGTTGTCGGCACGGGAGAGTCCAAATACGAAGATATGTTCCGTCAAACCGCGTGGTATAATCCCTCTAAGGTTTCGGCTAATATTATGTTCAGTAATGATTTGGCACACAAGGTCTATGCGGCGTCCGACCTCTTCCTTATGCCGTCGATGTTTGAGCCTTGCGGTCTCAGTCAGCTTATTTCGTATGCGTATGGTACAATCCCTGTTGTAAGAGAAACGGGCGGTTTAAGAGACACCGTAATTCCTTATAACAAGTATACGGGCGAGGGAACAGGATTTAGCTTTTATGCGTATAATGCTCACGATATGGTATATACTCTGCATATGGCGCTTGAGATGTTCGGTGATAAAAGCGTTTGGGACCCGCTTGTAAAGCGCGCCCTAAAACTTGATTTCTCCTGGAAGGAATCCGCATTAAAATATCAGGAACTTTATAATAACTTAATAGGCAAATAAACAAACAACCCCCGAAACGATATCGTTTCGGGGGATTATTATTAAATGCTTATTCTGAATTTGAATTCTATCTCTTTATCGTTTACCGAGTATTTTTCAAGGAGCTCGGGACCGCAACTGTTCGAGCCGATGCCCGCATTTTTGTAGTCAATTCTAACTGTTATAAAGTCGGATTTTTCAAGCTCGTTTGTATGCATAGCCTTTGTGAGCATTTCGGAGGTATATTCCGAAACATTTATTTCAAAGGTATCGTCTGCATTAAAGCATAGTCCGTTTGACATTTCAAGACAAGATGTCATATAGTGGTTGCCGTGCTCCTGAGGTACGATGTAGGGAACATATTCGTTTTCGGCACTGCTTTCATAGAGACCGACTTTTGCGAAGTGATGCATATCGCAGTAGCATTCTTCAGGACCCATGCCGAAATAACGGAAATCAGATGCGCTTTTTGGTAACTTAAATTCAAAGCCGAGTCTTGGCAGATTGACGCAATCTTCTCTCACGCTTCCTTTAAGGCAAACATCAACAGAACCATCGTCGTAGAATGAGTATTCTGCGGTATAACGGAAGAAAGGCATTCTCGATATTCCCGACAGGCTTCCGTTTACAGTGATTACATTGTCTGAAATCTCGCAACTGTATGCTTTTGAAAGAAGCACATTTATATTTTCGCCCATAAGATTGTCGCCGTTTACGTAGCCCCAACGTGACTTGATTTTTCTGTCATTGTCGGTAGGAGCACGCCAAGCGGTAAGGCGTGTTTCGCCATCAGTAAGACCGTTCAAATCAGAGAGCATACCCGTCACCGAATTAAAGGTGTGAGTAAATCCGTTTCCGCTGACGATGATTGCGTTACCCTCTTGTGTTATAGAAACATTCGCTGCTGTTTCGCACTGCACTTCTGCGATTACAGGAACATCTGTCTTATGTTGTGTGCTTGCAACCTCATATCCATCTTTATCAACAAGGCTTATGTTGAGATAACAACCGAGAGAGCACTTATTGGGAAGTTTCATATCGAGAGTTATATCTACCGAATCGTGAGGCGGAATATCTGCCTTTATTTTGCCAGATGAGGTAACTGTGCCGTCGGTTTCAACGCTCCAGAAGAGTGTGTGTTTGTTCAAATTTGTAAAGTCATAGCAGTTTTTAACTGTCAAAACAGAACCGCAAAGACTTGTTTTCATTGGCTGATAAATTGCTTTCGCCTCAAGTGAGCCGGCTTTTAGGCTTCTGTCTGCAAAGACAAGGCCGTCGCAACAGAAGTTGCCGTCGTGAATGGGGTCATCAAAGTCGCCGCCGTAGAGCAGAGTTCCGTCTTTGTCGATAACGGTATGGTCTGCCCATTCCCAGATACAACCTCCAATCAGCTTGGGGTACTTGTCCATAAGCTCCCAGTAATCAGCGATGTCACCGGGGCCGTTGCCCATAGAGTGCGAATATTCGCACAGAAGAACGGGACGGGGGTCTTCGGCTTTTGCATATTCTTCAAGTTGTGAAAGCTCAAGATACATATAGCTTGTAATATCTACTGTGTCAGGGTTGCCTTGTTCGTGGGCACGTTCATAGTGCACAAGACGCGACTTGTCGCGGTTCTTTGTCCAGTAACTCATCTCTGCGTGATTCTTGCCGTAGCCGCTTTCGTTGCCGAGTGACCAGATTATAACAGAGGTGTGGTTTTTGTCACGCTCTACCATACGTATCTGGCGGTCAAGGAATGCATCCTTCCACTCATCCTGCTGACAAATCCATTCCGGATTATCGGTATCATATTCATAACCTGGCCTGCGGCTTACAAAGCCGTGCAGCTCCATATCCGCCTCATCTATTACATAAAAGCCCATTTCGTCGCATAATGTAAGGAAGTATGAGGTTGGCGGATAATGCGATGTTCTTATGCAGTTTATGTTGAGCTTTTTCATAAGCTTAAGCTCGGATTTTATTTCATCCTCTGGCATATAATATCCGTAACGGGGATGTGTATCGTGGCGGTTTATACCCTTGAGCTTAACCGAAACACCGTTGATAAGAAGCTCTCCCTGCTCTGATGTTGCAATTGTACGCATTCCGATTTTCTGCGGGATATATTCGCTGCCATGCTTTATAATAACGGTGTAAAGATAGGGCTTTTCTGCATTCCAGAGAACGGGCGTTACAAGGTCGGCTGTTTTTCCATCTGCGTCGTAGATGTTATATTCACCTTCGCCGAGATACTCTATTTTTTTATCATCGGCGATAATTTCGATATCGGTAAGGTGGTCGCTGTCGCGTGAAAGGAGGTAAACATCACGGAATATTCCTGACAACCTGAAGAAATCCTGGTCCTCAAGATAGCTCCCAGCGCACCATTTTCTGACCTTTACTGTCAGGGTGTTTTTGCCGTCTAAAATAAAATCAGTCAGCTCAAACTCTGCGGGCATATGCGAACCCGAACTGAAACCGACAAACTTTCCGTTCACGAAAAGCTCAAAGCAGGACGAAACCCCGTCAAAAACGATGTACGTTCTGCGATTTTGCCAGGCCTTTGAAACAGAAAAGCTTCTGCTGTAAATGCCGAGAGGATTTACATCGGGAACGTAAGGGGGGTCAACCGAAAAAGGATAGTTCACGTTTGTATACCAGGGCTTATCGTAACCCTGCATCTGCCAGTTTCCGGGGACATTAATCTTTCCTGCGAGAGGCTTTTTAACGCCCTCTTCAAAATCGGCGTCGTAATATTCAAAATCCCATACGCCGTTTAAACATTCATAATAAGCAGATTTGGTGGGGATTCCCATTTTTGCCTTTTCTTCACTGTCGTAGGGGATATAATAGGCTCTTGGTGCCTCGCGATTTATATGCAACTTTGATAAATCTTCATAAAATCTCATAGAAAAATCTCCTTAAGCAAATTTTGCAAGGAAATTATAGCAGAAAAATTATTAAAAGTAAATAGTTTTAAGCTAAACAAAAGGGGTATAAGTATAAAATGCAATAAAAATCGAAAAAAGACTTGCTAAAAGCGCAAAAATGCGGTAGAATTATTTTGTATGCATTTTAATTATTTCAAAATGAAAGGTAAAGATGTAGAATATGAAAAAACAAGCAATGAGTGCGGCTGAATATAAAAGACGCAAAGAGTATATAAAGAACGAAATATCGGGCAAAGTCCGCAGATATTTCGGCAAAACTGTAGAGCAGGCAACTGCTAAAGAAATATATAACGCCGTTTCTTTTGCTATCCGCGACGAAATAATGGAAAAGTGGATTAAGTATAAGGAAGAGGCAGACGCAAGACCCCAAAAGGAGCTTTATTATCTGTCGTTTGAATTTCTTATGGGACGTGCGATGGGCAACAATCTTATGAATATAGCCGAAACCGAATTATACAGAGACGTTCTTTCCGAGCTTAATATTTCTCTCGAAGAAATTGAAGAGCAGGAAAATGATGCAGGTCTCGGCAACGGCGGCCTCGGCAGACTTGCGGCGTGCTTTTTAGATTCTCTTACTAATTTGGAGCTTCCCGCTTACGGCTGCGGAATACGCTATGAGTACGGGCTTTTCCGTCAGAAGATAGTTGACGGATATCAGATAGAGATGCCTGACCCCTGGCTTCAGGGCGGAAACGTATGGGATATTGCAAGACCCGAGGATACCAAAGAGGTTCACTTCGGCGGACGAATTGAAGAATATATGGAAGACGGACGTCTTAAGTTCCGCCTTGTTGATTACAACACGGTTATTGCAGAGCCTTATGATATGCCGATTACGGGCTTTAATTCCGAAACTGTAAATACACTCAGACTTTGGAAGGCTTGCTCTCCAGAAGTAATCGATATGAGCGAGTTTAACCGCGGTGATTATGCAAAGGCAAGCGAGAATAAGGAGCTTGCAGAGGTTATTTCAAAGGTTCTCTATCCCGAGGATAATCACTACGAGGGTAAATTGCTCCGCTTAAAACAGCAGTATTTCTTTGTATCTGCTACAATTCAGTGGATTTTGGCAAAGCATAAGAAGAAAAATCTTGCAATTTCTCAAATCCCCGAGTATATACAGATACACATAAACGACACCCACCCGACTATAGCAATCCCCGAGCTTATGCGCATTTTGATGGATGAAGAGGGTCTTGGCTGGGACGAGGCATGGGATATTGTAGGAAAGACCTTTGCATACACTAACCACACTATCTTATGTGAAGCATTAGAAAAGTGGCCTATGGAAATGGTAGACACTCTTCTGCCCAGACTCGGACAGATTATTCACGAGATTGACCGCAGACAGAGAGAATATCTGTGGGAGAGATTTCCTGGCGATATAGGCAAAATCGAATATATGGCAGTTATAGCACACGGACAGGTAAGTATGGCAAACCTTTGCCTTACCGCTTGTCATAGTGTAAACGGCGTTGCTGCATTGCATACCGAGATTTTAAAGGCAGAAACCTTTAAGGATTACTATAGCATTTATCCTTATAAGTTCAAGAATATGACTAACGGCGTAACCTTTAGAAGATGGTTATATAAGGCAAACCCCAAGCTTTCGGGACTTATTACCGAATCTATCGGTGACGGCTGGGTTAAAGATTATCGGGAGCTTGACAAGCTCACTCCGTTTGCGGACGATGCGGCATTTTGCGATAAATTTGCTGCTATCAAGAAAGAGAATAAGGAAAGACTTGCGAAATATATCGCAGATACAAATGGCATCATAGTAAACCCCGATTCTATGTTTGATGTGCAAATTAAACGTCTGCACGAGTATAAGCGTCAGCTTTTAAAGGCGATGCATATTATCTATCGTTATCAAAAGCTTGTAAACGGCGACCCCGATGCGAATATGGAGCCTACAACATATATCTTCGGTGCCAAGTCAGCGCCAGGCTATCATATGGCAAAGCTTATTATAAAGTTTATTAATGATATTGCAAAAGAGGTAAACAGCAATCCCAAAACCCGTGATATATTAAAGGTTGTGTTTATTGAAAATTACAGCGTTTCAAGTGCAGAGCGAATTGTTGCGGCAGCAGATTTGAGCGAGCAGATTTCGACCGCATCGAAAGAGGCGTCGGGAACAGGCAATATGAAGCTTATGCTAAACGGTGCGCTTACAATAGGAACAATGGACGGTGCAAACGTAGAAATCAGAGAACAGGTCGGCGACGATAATATGTTTATATTCGGACTCTCCTCACAGGAGGTTTTGAATATTTATGCAAGCGGAAAATCGCCCAGCTCTGAAATATATGCTACAAACCCTGTTGTAAAGAGGGTTGTCGATACGCTTATTGACGGAACCTTCAACAGCGATAACATCTTCTATGACCTTTACAAGTCGTTGGTTATCGGTAATAACGGTTTTGCAGACAACTATTTGCTCCTTGCTGATTTTGAGTCTTATCTTAGTGCGTGCTTTAGAGTTAAGGAAAAATATCTTAACAAGAAGGCGTGGAACCGCTCGGCAGTTATCAACACAGCAAAAGCAGGATTTTTCTCAAGCGACCGTACTATAGAGGACTATAACAGAGAAATCTGGCATTTAAGATAATGCACACCGAAAATTCAGCAATCTTTGCCCGATATATCGCCGCCCACTCGATTATGTGCACAAAGCACACGCCCTCGGGTGCGGGACTCATATCGAACAAATCTCACTAAATTTTCGTTGCGCCCATACGAAATATCAAAAGAAAAAAATAAAAATTATATAAAAAGGTGGATGTAAAATTATGAAAAAGTTTTTAGCACTTGTTTTGGTAGTAGTTCTTGCAATGTCAATCGTAGCTTGTGGAACAAATAATGTTTCGGACAGCGATTTGGCATATGTTAAAGAAAACGGCAAGCTCGTAGTTGGTATCACCGATTTCGCTCCTATGGATTATAAGGATGAAAACGGTGAGTGGATTGGTTTTGATGCAGATATGGCAAAGGCTTTTGCACAGTATCTCGGTGTAGATGTTGAATTTACAGAAATCGAGTGGGGAAGCAAGGCATTAGAGCTTAGCGGAAAGTCTATCGACTGTGTATGGAATGGTATGACTTTAACAGAAGAAGTTTTGGCTGCTATGAGCTGTTCAGTTCCTTATTGCAACAATCAGCAGATAGTTATTGTTCCTAAAGAAAAGGCAGAAGAATATCAGACAGTTGAGTCTTTGAAGGGACTTAACTTTGCAGTAGAAGAAGGTTCTGCAGGTCAGGATATGGCAGAGGAGAACGAATTCAGCTTTACACCGGTTAAAGATCAGGCAACAGCTGTTATGGAGGTTGCGTCAGGCACAAGTGATGCTGCTATTATCGACTCACTTATGGCAGCTGCTATGGTAGGTGAGGGCACAGGCTATGAAAACCTTACTTATACAATTGGTTTAAGTAATGAAGAATACGGCGTTGGCTTCCGTAAGGATTCAGATATAGTTGCTGAATTTAACAAATTCTTAGAGGAAGCAAAGACAAGCGGCGTGCTTGAAGAAACAGCTGAAAAATATGGTATTCAGGCGGCTCTCATTAAATAATTAAAAGGAAGAACGCTTCAAGAGGGTGGATAATATGCAGGTTTTAGACTCATTTAAAAATTTAATAGAAACTATTATTGCGCAAATGCCCATAGTGTTTCCTGCTCTTAATGTGGGGTTTATTCAAACACTCAAGCTGTTTGCGATAACCCTCTTGGGAGCTATTCCGCTAGGCCTTATAATATCATTTGGCTCGATGTCAAAGTTTAAGCCTTTGAGTGCAGTAACAAAGGTTGTCGTGTGGATTTTCAGAGGTTCGCCTTTGATGCTTCAGCTTATGATAATCTATTATCTGCCGGGACTTGTTGGTAATAATATCTGGGGCGGCGGCGAAGGCGGAAGATTTTTCGCAGCCTCTATTGCATTCATTTTAAACTATGCTTGTTATTTCTCGGAAATTTACCGTGGCGGAATACAAGGAGTACCCATTGGGCAGCGAGAGGCAGGACAGGTTTTAGGTCTTACAAAATCACAGGTTTTCTTTAAGGTGACTCTTTTGCAGATGGTAAAGAGAATTGTTCCGCCGATGTCAAATGAAATTATTACGCTTGTAAAGGACACATCTCTTGCCAGAATAATTGCACTTCAGGAAATCATCTGGGCAGGCGGGGCTTTTATGAAAAGCTCTCATGGTATTAGCGGACAAATTTGGCCGCTCTTCTTTACGGGTGTTTACTATTTGATTTTCTGCGGTGTATTAACCCTGTTGTTTGGGTACATAGAAAAGAAGCTTAATTATTTTGAGTAGGCGGTTGATATTGTGAGTATATTAGAGATTAGGAATTTAACAAAGAGCTTCGGCAAAACCGAGGTTTTAAAGGGTGTTGACTTTTCGATGAACGAGGGAGAGGTTGTTTCGATAATCGGTTCTTCGGGAAGCGGTAAGACAACCCTTTTGAGATGCATCAACTTTTTGGAGCGTGCCGAGGGCGGACAGATTCTCCTTGACGGAGAGGTTTTGTTTGACGGAGCAAGCGAAAGAAGTGCATCTGCGAAAGAGATAAGAAAAAAACAACTCAACTTTGGGCTGGTTTTTCAGGATTTTAATCTCTTTCCCCAATACAATGTTATTGACAATGTTATGCTTGCCCCGAAGTTGCTGGCAAAGGAAAACCCCGACTACAAAGAAAATAAAAAAGAAATTCTTGCAGAAATCCGAAAAAATGCAGAGGATATCCTCGCAAGAGTAGGATTATCTGATAAATTACATAATTATCCCTGTGAATTATCGGGGGGACAGAAACAGCGTGTTTCAATAGCGAGAGCGCTTGCACTCAAACCGAGAATTTTGTTTTTTGATGAGCCTACATCGGCTCTCGACCCTGAACTTACTGGGGAGATATTAAAGGTTATTCGCGCTCTTGCGGCAGAAAAAATCACAATGGTTATAGTTACCCACGAGATTGATTTTGCAGAAGGTGTGAGTGACAAGATTATCTTTATGGCAGACGGTGTGGTTGTGGAATCGGGCACCGCAGAAGAGGTAATAAGAAATCCCAAGAGTGAGAGAGCAAAGATGTTCTTGCAAAAGCTTGGTGACTTCCCGCTTAAGCTCGAAACAAAACCCGAGTAATTCAAATAAAAAAACACTTCAATCATATTTGAAGTGTTTTTTTGTGCAACGAATACCACCCGCTGTTTTAATATTAGTGTTTAATTATCTCTGTACTCTTCCTGAACCATCGCCGCCTGCAAGTTTTTCAACTTCGGCAACGCTGACTCTGTTGTAGTCACCCTCAACAGAGTGCTTAAGTGCTGATGCTGCAACGGCAAACTCAATTATATCCTTTGAGCTTTTGCCTGAAAGGATTGAGTAAATAAGACCTCCGCCGAATGAATCGCCGCCGCCAACACGGTCAACGATGTGTAGGTGATATGACTTAGAGAAGTAGTAATCTTCGCCATCATAAAGCATTCCTGCCCAATCGTTATCACTGGCTGAAATTGAGCTTCTTAATGTAATTGCAACCTTTTCAAAACCAAACTTATCAGCAAGCTGTTTTGCAACACTCTTGTATCCGTCGTGGTTCAGCTTACCGCCGTAAATGTCTGTGCCCTCGGCTTCAATACCGAACACATCCTTTGCATCCTCTTCATTTGAAATGCAAACATCAACATACTGGCAAAGGTCTGTCATAGCTTTTCTTGCTTCTTCCCTTGTCCAAAGCTTACCGCGGTAGTTTAGATCGCAAGAAATTTTAACGCCCTTTTCTTTTGCAATTTTGCAAGCCTCTTTACAAATTTCAACTACATTTTCACCCAGTGCCGGAGTAATTCCTGTAAAGTGGAACCAATCCGCACCTTCAAAGATGCTGTCCCAGTCAAAGTCTTCCTTTGATGCCATCTGGATTGCAGAATAAGTTCTATCGTAGATACATACAGAACCTCTCTGTGATGCGCCTTTTTCGAGGAAGTAAATTCCCACTCTGTCGCCACCACGAACAATTTTTGATGTGTCAACACCGAAGTATCTTAGGCTATCAACAGCCGCCTGACCGATTGCGTGCTTTGGAAGCTTTGTTACATAAACGCTGTCAAGACCGTAGTTTGCAAGGGATACTGCAACGTTTGCCTCACCACCGCCAAAGGTTGCTTGCATCTGGTCATTCTGGAAAAACCTATAATAACCGTTTGGTGCTAAACGCAACATTATTTCGCCGAAAGTAACTACTTTTGCCATATTATTTGTCCTCCATTTTCTCAAGCGCTTCTTTGACAAAGAAACTACCGCCTATGGCTGCTATTTTGTCAAATGCCAAAAATTCGTCTATATTGCTTCTGTCAACTCCGCCCGTAGGAATGAACTTAACCTGTGGGAATGGAGCAGAAAGTGCTTTTAGTGCGGATAATCCGCCGTAAACATTTGCAGGGAAGAACTTAACTGTTGTGATGCCAAGCTCTAGTGCCTGCATAATCTCTGTTGGCGTAACACAGCCTGGGTAATAGGGAATGTTTTTCTTTTTGCAAAGCTTTGCAACGCCTACTGAAAGACCAGGTGAAACTATGAATGTTGCACCTGCTTTTAATGCATCCTTACACTGCTTTTCGTTAATAACAGTACCTGCACCGATATTCATTTCAGGGTACTTATCTACTGCCATTTTAATAGCCTCTTTAGCACAAGCTGTTCTGAATGTAATTTCGGCACAGTTAATGCCGTTTGCCTTAAGCGCCGGTAAAATTTTATCTACCTCTGATAATTCTTTAATTACTACAACCGGGATATACTTGTCCATTTTAATATCTCCTAAAAATTAAAATATTTTTCTGCATTATCGTGGCATATGCCCTTTACTATTTTGCCTAAGGCATTCATATCATTTGGGTATTCGCCATTTTCCACCCATTCACCGATTAAATTGCAAAGTATTCTTCTGAAATACTCGTGTCTTGGATAAGAAACAAAGCTTCTTGAATCGGTGAGCATACCGATGAATGAACCAAGACATCCAAGATTTGCAAGTGCCTTTAACTGTGCTTCCATACCATCCTTATTGTCGTTGAACCACCAGCCTGAGCCAAACTGGATTTTGCCTGCTACAGGTCCTCGCTGGAAGTTTCCAAGCATTGTCCCCAAAACATAATTATCCTTTGGATTCAGGCAGTAGAGAATGGTCTTAGGTAAAGCATCTTTTTTATCAAGCTCGTTTAAAATTTTTGAAATCCCTTCTGCAATCTGGAAGTCATTGATTGAATCAAACCCTGTGTCAGGGCCGATTTTTTCAAACATTCTTGTGTTATTGTTTCGCATAGCACCGATGTGAAGCTGCCATACCCAACCACGCTTTGCGTATTCTTCGCCTAAAAACACAAGCTTTTCAATGACATCATCATTTATTTCGTCTATTGAATGGTCAGAGAGTTTACATCCATTTTCATTGAAATAATCCATTCTGTCTGTGATATCACTTTTTATATTATTTAAGTCAGGGCGGAATGTTGGAAGAACCTTTACATCAAAATCCGACTTAATTTTTTTGTGATATTCCAGATTATCATAAGGGTTATCTGTTGTGCAGATAACTTCAACATTGGATTTCTTAATCAAATTATAGCATGAAAAACTATCGTCTGCAAGTTTTTTGTTTATAATATCCCAGATTTTTTTTGCGGTATCTTCACAAAGAATTTCATCAATATCAAAATATCTTTTTAATTCAAGGTGGGTCCAGTGATAAAGGGGATTACCAATTAAACTCGGCATTATTTTTGCAAAAGCACACCACTTTTCAAAATCATCACCGCTGCCTGTTATGTATTTTTCGTCTATGCCTGCACTTCGCATCTGCCGCCACTTGTAATGGTCACCGCCTAGAAATAAGTCGAATGCATTTTTGAACTTATAGTCCTCCGCAATCATTTTTGGAGATATGTGGCAATGATAGTCTATAATTGGCATATTCTTTGCGAAATCATTGTATAAAGTTTTTGCAGTTTCGTTCTTCAACAGGAAAGCATCATTTATAAAACTCATAATTACACCCCGCTATATGCTGAAAATCCGCCGTCAATCGGGATAACAATGCCGTTTACAAAGCTTGCGGCATCTTTGGAAACCAAGAAAAGCAACGCACCAATCAGCTCTTCGGGCTTACCAAATCTTCCCATAGGCGTGCTGCCAAGGATTTTGTCTGTTCTTGGCGTTGGTTTTCCGTCTTCGGTAAACAATAGCTTTTCGTTTTGTTTAGTAACAAAAAATCCAGGTGCTATTGCATTGCAACGGATGTTTGTTCTTGAAAAATGCACCGCTAACCACTGTGTAAAGTTGGAAATTGCCGCCTTTGCGCCTGAATATGCAGGGATTTTGGTAAGCGGTGTGTATGCGTTCATGCTTGAAATGTTTATGATACTTGCATCATCTTTTGTGAGCATATCCTGTGCAAACACCTGCGTTGGAAGAAGAGTACCAAGGAAATTCAGGTTGAAAACAAACTCCACGCCTTCTTTGTCAAGGTCAAAGAAAGTTTTCATTTTGCCAATATCTTCGTTATTAAAATATTCGTTGTCCGTTGTTGCCTTTGGGTTATTACCGCCGGCACCGTTGATTAAAATGTCGCATGCACCAAAATCTGCAAGGATGTCAGCATGAGCTTTTTCAATGCTTTCCTTGTCAAGTACATTACATATGTACCCTTTTGCGATACCGCCGTCTTTTACGATTTTGTCTGCATTTTCTTTTGCAGCAGCTTCGTTTATGTCAAGCAGTGCAATTTTTGCACCTGTTTTTGCAAGAGCTTCAGCGAAGATTGAACACAAAACTCCGCCGGCACCGGTTACAACAATAACCTTGCCTGTTAAATCAATTTCAAATGGTAGTTTCATAGCGTTATCCTTTCATTTTATCAAGAGATTCCCAAATTCCTGCGATATACATAGCGCCAAGTGCTCTGTCATAAAGACCATAGCCCGGCTTTCCTGTTTCGCCCCAGATCATTCTGCCGTGGTCAGGGCGGATATAACCGTCAAAACCTGCATCGTGATAAGCCTTTAGAATTTCCACAATGTCCAAAGAACCACATTCTGAATAATGTCCGCTTTCTTCAAAGGAACCGTCTTCTAAAATCCTGATGTTTCGTATGTGAGCAAAGTGGATTCTACCCATTTTAGCGTACTTTTTAACCATAGCAGTATAGTCATTAAATGTAGCACAGCCAAGGCTTCCGCTACAAAGGGTAAGACCGTGGTGAGTATCGTCATAAAGCTTTAAGAATCTGTCTATGTTCTTTTCGTTTGTAATAATTCTTGGTATGCCAAAGATGCTCCATGGCGGATCGTCCGGATGAATTGCCATATTAACGTCACATTCTATGGCAACAGGCATAATTTCTTTTATAAAGAACTCAAGATTCTTCCAAAGTCCTTCTTCTCCGATTTCCTGATATGCTTTTATTAAATCGGAAACTTCGCTAGGTGAATAGGATGAATCCCAACCCGGAAGAGTAAGCTTCGTCGGGTCCATCTTGTCAACATCTTCCTTGTGATAAACAAGGGAAGTTGAGCCGTCCTCATTTACCCATTCAAGATTTGACCTTGTCCAGTCAAAAACAGGCATAAAGTTATAACACACGCATTTAACGCCCATTTTTGAAACCCGTCTGATGTTTTCCTTGAAGACCTCAATGTATTCAAGATATTTTCCTCGTCCAAGCTTTATGTCCTCGTGAACAGGAATGGACTCAATAACCTCCATCGTAAGACCGTTTGAATTACAGTTCTTTTTGATTTCTTCAATTTCGGCATCCTCCCAGACGGTTCCAACAGGCTTATATACAGCCGTTGTTATGTCGGAGATACAAGGGATTTGTCTTATTTTTTGAAGTGTTACAGGATCGTCTTTTCCGTACCATCTGAATGTAATTTTCAAACCAGTTCACCCTTTCAGTAAAAGTATTTCAAGACAAGTATACTACTATCTTAGTACAACTACTTTGTAAAAATTGTTAAAAACATTGCAAATATTGCTATAATATGTTATATTAAAAAAGAGGGGTGATAATATGGATATCAATCAGAATTACAGATATATTGGCGAAAACTTTTCCTATGAGCATCTGACGGATGCTAGACCAAATATGTCGAAGTTTGTGCTTCATAACCATAACGACCTGCATGAAATCATATTTTTTATCAGAGGAAATGCTGAGTTTAAAGCAGAGGGAAGTACATATTCTTTGAATCAATATGATATAGTTATCGTCCACTCAGACGAAATGCATATGATGTGTCATCTGCAGCCAACAGAACTTTATGAAAGAGTTGTTATCCATATTAAACGAGACTTTTTTGTTCAAAACGGTTGTGAAAGATTTCTGAACTTTTTCACAAACAGACCTCTTGGAGTTAACAATTTAATCCCTTCAGAGCTTGTAAAAAAGGAGAATGTACTTGGGCTGATTGAGGATTTTGATCGACAGCTTGACTCAGATAATAAAATGCCAAATGTTGTGGCAAAATCAAAAATTATTGATATGCTATATCGTATAAGTTGCATTGCAACATCAAAGGGTGAACCGTATCGTGAAGAAGAAAAATTGAAAAATGTTATTGCATATATAAATGACAACATCAAAACAGAGCTGTCCCTTGACGATATAGCAGAGCATGTATTCATAAGCAAGTACCACCTTTGCCATACATTTAAAAAATACAGCGGTCTTACCATAAATCAATACATCAATCATAAGCGTGTTTTATTGGTACGAGCCCTGGTGTCAAAGGGGTGGACGCTCATTGATGCGGCACTGGAGTCAGGATTTGATAATTATTCTAACTTTTATAAGACCTATGTAAAAATAACAGGAAAATCCCCAAGGCAGGATATGAAGTGATAAAAGGACACCAATAAGGTGTTCTTTTAATTTTGTCAAAAAGCAATATTTGCAATGTTTGCCGCAATTTTATACATAGAATATCCTATAGACTTGTGTTATTCTATGAAAAAAGGAGGTATTTTATATGAAATACAATAAAATAAGCGGATTTTCCGATGAAATTTCTGCGGACGTAAAAACCCAGTTTGAAGCATTTAAACGACTTGGAATTTCATATTTTGAGCCAAGAGGTATTGACGGGAAAAACATTTCAACCCTCACCACCGATGAGGCGAAAGAACTTCTTTCAAAAATGAATGAATATTCCATAAAAGTATCTTCTATTGGCTCTCCTGTGGGGAAGGTAGATATCAGTGACGATTTTGAGCCTCACTTTGAAATGTTTAAAAATGTTGTGGCAATCGCAAAAATTCTTGGCACAAAATACATAAGAATTTTCAGTTTTTATAATAAGGAAGAATGGAATGACCAGACCCGATGCGAAGTTATTAAAAGACTTCATATTTTGCTTGACTATGCAAAGGAAAATGGTGTAGTACTTCTTCATGAAAACGAAAAGGATATTTACGGCGAAACCATTGACGGATGCCTTGATCTTATGAAAGAGCTTTATTGCGATAACTTTAAGGCAGTCTTTGACCCGGCGAACTTTGTACAGGCAGGACAGGATACAAAAAAAGCCTATGATGCGCTAAAACCATATATCGAATATATGCATATGAAGGATGCTCTTGCAAATGGTGACGTTGTTCCTGCCGGTTACGGAGAGGGAAATATAGAATATATCTTAGGTGACCTGTTTAAAAACGGTTATGACGGTTTTATAAGTTTAGAGCCGCATCTTGGAAACTTCGGGGGTCTTGCTGATTTAGAGCTTGACGACAAAATGACAAAGCTGGAAAAAGGCGGAGAGTATACTTTCCGTATTGCATATAATGCACTTGAAAAGATAATAGACAAAATTATCTAAAGGAGATATAACTATGAAAAAACTAAAACTTGGTGTTATCGGTTATGGAAATATGGGAAGCGGTCACGTTTATAACATTATAGCAGGAAAGACTCCTAACACAGAACTTACTGCTCTTTGTGACATTGATCCTGAAAGAAGAAAGGTGTTTTCTGACCAATACCCTGAAATTCCTGTGTTTGAAAGTGCAGAAGCACTTATGGATTCGGGACTTTGCGAGGCAATCTTGATTGCAGTTCCGCACTATGGTCATGTTCCTGTGGCGATTATGGGATTTGATAAGGGTCTTCACGTTCTGGTTGAAAAGCCTGCCGGTGTTTACACAAAACAGGTGCGTGAAATGAATGAAGTTGCAAAAAAATCAGGCAAGGTTTTTGGCTTAATGTTAAACCAGAGAACAAACCCTGTTTTCAATAAGCTTCGTGAAATGATTGCAAGAGGCGACCTTGGCAATATCAAGAGAGTTACATGGATAATTACTAACTGGTACAGAAGCCAGGCTTATCACGATTCAAGTGAATGGCGTTCATGCTGGCGTGGTGAAGGTGGCGGAACACTTATAAACCAGAATCCGCATCAGCTTGACCTTTGGCAGTGGATGTTTGGTATGCCTGATAAGATTTATGCAAGGGCATCTTTCGGTAAGTACAGAGACATTGAAGTGGAAGACGAAGTTGTAGCTTTAATGGAGTACGATAACGGAATGGTTGGACAATACATAACATCAATAGCGGAAGCACCGGGGACAAACCGTCTTGAAATCGCTTGCGATATGGGTCAGCTTATAATTGAAAATAATAACAAGATGACATTTAGACGAAATGTTGTTCCTGAGCCCGAATTTAATAAAACTAATACAAATCCTTTTGGAATGCCGGAAGTTTGGAACTGCGAAATTCCTGTGGATGCAACAGGCGGTGAACAGCACGTTGGAATTATCAAGAACTTTGCAGATAGCATTCTTAATGGAAAAGAACTTTTGGCAAAAGGTGAAGAAGGAATCTTCGGTCTTACAATCTCAAATGCAATGCATTTATCCAGCTGGACAGGTGAAACCATTGACCTTAAAAATTTCCCTGATGACAAATTCTATGAGCTTCTTCAGGAAAAGATTGAAAAATCAACCGTAGTTAAAAATGTAAGAAAAGTAGTTGCCGATACAACCGGCACGTATTAATAAGATAAGAGAATTGGTGCAAAAGAGATGCGAGAAGTCCTTGGTAAGTTTATTATGGGCATGAAAAAGGTTTGTGAAAGACTTAAAAAAAGAGGGCTTTAACTAAGGTGGAGAAAATGAAAAATGCATGTATTGTAGGATATGGCGCCATTGGCCCAATCCATGCAAAGTCCTTGGAAAACATAGAAACTGCCAGATTTTATGCGGTTTGCGATATCAATCCGCAAAGAATAGAAAAGTGTCAGAAGGATTATGACGTAATGGCATACGCCGATTTTGACCAAATGCTTTTGGATTCTGAAATTGATTGCGTTCATATCTGCACTCCACATTATCTCCATTTTGAGATGATAAAAAAGGCACTTTCTTGTGGAAAAAGTGTGGTTTGTGAAAAGCCTGTGACCATGACTTTGGCGGAATATGACTCACTTTTGGAACTTGACGGAGCGGATAGGGTTTGTGTGGTGCTTCAAAACCGCTTTAATCCTTGTGCAAAGAAATTTAAGGAACTTGCAGAAAGCGGAGTGATGGGAAGCCTTAAAACAGCACGTGCTGTTGTTACATGGGATAGAGATGCTGACTATTATAATCAGGATAAGTGGCGTGGAAGGTGGGCAACCGAAGGCGGTGGCGTGCTTATAAACCAGGCGGTTCATACCCTTGACTATTTCAGCTATATCTTAGGCGGTGCAAAAAGCGTAAAGGCACAGATGTCAAACTTCACCCTTTGCGACGTGATAGAAGTTGAGGATACCGTGACCGCATCCATTGTTCTGAAAAACGGAGAAAAAGCGGTTATGTTTGCCACAAACGCATATGGTCAGGACAAAGTGCCTGAATTTGAAGCGGTTTTTGAAAATGGTGTTATACGGTACGAAAATTCCACCCTGTATGTTGACGGGAAGCCTGTTGAAACAGATAAAACGGGAAACGGCAAAAAGGCATATTGGGGTGTGGGTCATGAGGCACTTTTTGAGAACTATTATGGCAAAGACGAGTATTTTTCACCTGCTGATATAAAGGATACAATGCATACCCTTTTTGCCATGTATGAAAGTGCAAGATCTGGCGGATGTGAAGTTTTGATTAAATAGAAAAGCTTATATCAATCTTTGAAAATTTTGAAAAGAGGCAGAAACGAAAGTTTCTGCTTTTTTGTTATTGTAAAATGAAAAAGTACAGCCACTTAAGCTGTACTTTTTCGGTGCAAGAACGATATGATCTTACTGCCAACACTATTTGAAAATGAATTGACTTCGCCATGAATTGTTGCAAGCAACATGAATGGAATTGCCTTTTCATGCATCGATAGGTGCCAATCATGAGCCGAAAGGCTCAATTCACGAAAATGCAAATTTCAATTCACGTCGGCAGGCAATTCATTGAAAAAAGCACCGACAAAGTCGATGCTTTTTTCTGGTGCACCCTGGGAGACTTGAACTCCCATGAAATTGCTTTCACATGGACCTGAACCATGCGCGTCTGCCAATTCCGCCA
>CALDQB010000012.1 GCA_937911665.1 uncultured Clostridia bacterium
AAAGCTGATATCTAATTATACCACAAATTCATCTACGATACAATATTTTGAGCCTCCGAGGAGTATTTTCTTGGAGGCTCATTTTATTCTCCTGTCCTCAAAAACGGGCAATTCTATCGTGAATGAATTTGCATTTTCGCAGAATATATGTTATACTCAAATAAAACTAAGCGTGTCGATTTTTTGGCAGTTGGGCATCAAATTTGCTGAGAATTTTCAATAGCATCAATAAAGCATCAAACGGCATAAGGTTCAAAAGAGCAAGTAGCACAAACGGCGGAGCGGTGGGAACAATTTGGACGGTCTTTGATAACTGACATGACCTCCAAAACCGAGTGCCGTGGGTTCAAGTCCTACTGCCCCTGCCAGAAAAAAGCACCGACTATGTCGGTGCTTTTTTCAATGAAATAAATCCTTTCAGGATTTGTGAAATGCCCTTCGGGCGTGAAATATTGCTTCGCAATGTGAAATACGCCTGCGGCGTGTGGATTTATTTTATTTCACATTTTTCAAATACAACCCACAAACTAAAACAGGCTGCGGATTCCGCAGCCTGTTTTTTAAGATTAGATTATCTTATTTAATGATTTCAGTAACAACACCTGAACCAACTGTTCTACCACCTTCACGGATAGCGAAACGGAGACCGGGCTCGATAGCGATGGTTGTTGTAAGTTCAACATCCATTGTTACGTTATCGCCAGGCATACACATTTCTGTACCAGCAGGAAGGTTTACAACACCTGTAACGTCAGTTGTTCTGAAATAGAACTGAGGTCTGTAGTTTGTAAAGAAGGGAGTATGACGTCCGCCTTCTTCCTTAGTAAGAACGTAAACCTCGCCCTTGAACTGTGTGTGAGGTGTAATTGTACCGGGCTTTGCAAGAACCTGTCCTCTTTCGATTTCGTCTCTTGCAACACCACGGAGAAGTGCACCGATGTTATCGCCTGCTTCAGCGTAGTCGAGGAGCTTTCTGAACATCTCGATACCGGTTACAACAACCTTTCTTGATTCGTCAGAAAGACCTACGATTTCAACTTCGTCAGACATATTGAGCTGACCTCTCTCAACACGGCCGGTAGCAACAGTACCACGACCTGTGATTGAGAATACGTCCTCGACCGGCATAAGGAAGGGCAAATCGCTCTTTCTTTCGGGAGTCGGGATGTAGCTGTCAACAGCGTCCATAAGCTCGTGGATGCAAGCATACTCAGGAGCAGAAGGATCTGTTGATGTGCTTTCGAGAACCTGGAGACCTGAACCCTTAACGATCGGAATATCGTCGCCCGGGAATTCATACTCGGTAAGAAGGTCTCTGATTTCCATTTCAACGAGCTCGAGAAGTTCGGGATCGTCAACCTGGTCAACCTTGTTCATAAATACTACGATGTAGGGTACGCCAACCTGACGTGAAAGCAAGATGTGCTCTCTTGTCTGGGGCATAGGACCGTCAGCAGAAGAAACAACGAGGATAGCACCATCCATCTGAGCAGCACCGGTGATCATGTTCTTAACATAGTCAGCGTGTCCGGGGCAGTCAACGTGTGCATAGTGACGTACATCTGTTTCATACTCAACGTGAGCGGTAGAGATAGTGATACCTCTTTCTCTTTCCTCAGGAGCCTTATCGATCATATCATAAGCCTCGTACTGAGCCTTACCACCCATAGCAAGAACCTTTGTTATTGCAGCGGTAAGAGTTGTTTTACCATGGTCAACGTGGCCAATTGTACCAATGTTAACATGGGGTTTGCTTCTTTCAAACTTTTCCTTTGCCATTGTTAATTCCTCCTAAAATATAAGATACGTTTTAATAAATTTCTAAAATTTAATTTTACTCTTTCATTTTACTATTAAATTAAAATAATTTCAATAGTTTTTTCAAAAAAAGTTAAATTACTCCTCAGACTTGCTGCGTTCTTTGATAATCTTTTCAGCAATGCTCTTCGGAAGCTCTTCAAAGTGGCTGGGTTCCATAGAATACTGACCACGGCCCTGAGTTCTTGAACGAAGCTCGGTTGCATATCCGAACATCTCAGAAAGCGGAACATGTGCAGTAATCTCCTGTGCACCAACTCTTGCCTCCATACCCTGAATCTGTCCACGACGTGAGTTAAGGTCACCCATAACATCACCCATGTAATCCTCAGGAACGTTAACAACAACCTTCATGATAGGCTCCATAATAACGGGGTTACCCTTCTTACAAGCCTCTTTGAAAGCCATTGAACCGGCAATCTTAAACGCCATTTCAGATGAGTCAACTTCGTGGTATGAACCGTCAACGAGTGTACACTTAACGTCAACTACGGGGTAGCCTGCAAGAACACCTGTCTGCATAGCGCCCTGGATACCTGCGTCAACAGCAGGGATATATTCCTTAGGAATAGCACCACCGACAATCTTGTTCTCGAACACATAGCCTGCACCCGGCTCGAGAGGTTCAACATCCATAACAACGTGACCATACTGACCTTTACCACCTGACTGTCTTGCATACTTGTGGTTAACGTGTGAAGCTGCGCGGATAGTCTCGCGATATGATACCTGAGGATTACCAACGTTTGCCTCAACCTTAAACTCACGAAGGAGACGGTCAACGATGATTTCGAGGTGAAGCTCACCCATACCGGCGATAATTGTCTGGCCGGTCTCATCATCTGTGTAGGTTCTGAATGTGGGATCCTCTTCTGCAAGCTTTGCAAGAGCAATACCCATCTTTTCCTGACCTGCCTTGGTCTTGGGTTCGATAGCAACACGGATAACCGGTTCCGGGAACTCCATAGACTCAAGTATGATCGGGTGCTTCTCATCACAGAGAGTGTCACCTGTTGTTGTGTTCTTAAGACCAACGGCAGCTGCGATATCACCTGAATAAACGATATCGATATCTTCTCTGTCGTTAGCGTGCATCTGAAGAATACGACCTATTCTCTCTTTGTTGTCTTTTGTTGAGTTGTAAACGTGCGAACCGCTTGAGAGTGTACCTGAGTACACACGGAAGAATGCAAGCTTACCAACAAAGGGGTCAGTCATAATCTTAAATGCGAGAGCCGCAAAAGGCTCATCATCAGAAGAATGACGAACATCCTCTTCTTCTGTTCTCGGAATAACACCCTTGATAGCGGGAACATCGAGAGGTGACGGCATAAAGTCTATAACGGCGTCAAGCATATTCTGAACACCCTTGTTTCTGTATGATGAACCACACAGAACGGGAATCATATCATTTGCAATAGTCGCTTTTCTTATAGCCTTTTTGATTTCAGCCTCTGAGAGGTCGCCCTCTTCAAAGAATTTTTCCATAAGCTCTTCATCTGTTTCAGCAACGGCTTCAAGAAGAGCCTGACGATATTCTTCCGCCTTGTCCTTCATATCAGCGGGAATATCCTCTACTCTCTCATCAAGACCCTGCTCATCGTAATAAACGTAAGCTTTCATCTGAATGAGGTCAATCAGTCCTTTAAATTCATCCTCTGCACCGATAGGCAGCTGAATCGGAACTGCATTACACTTAAGACGATCTTTCATCATGGCTACAACGTTATAAAAGTCTGCACCCATAATGTCCATCTTGTTTACGTATACCATTCTCGGTACACGATACTTGTCAGCCTGTCTCCATACGGTTTCAGACTGGGGCTCAACGCCGCCTTTTGCACAAAGAACCGTAACGCTTCCGTCAAGAACACGGAGTGAACGCTCAACCTCAACGGTAAAGTCAACGTGTCCGGGAGTATCAATGATGTTTACTCTGTGGTTCTTCCACTGTGCAGTTGTAGCAGCAGAGGTAATTGTAATACCACGCTCTGCTTCCTGCTCCATCCAGTCCATCTGTGAAGCACCCTCGTGGGTTTCACCGATTTTATGAATACGGCCTGTGTAGAACAGAATACGCTCTGTGGTAGTAGTCTTACCGGCATCGATGTGAGCCATGATACCTATATTTCTGGTTTTCTCCAGAGAAAACGCTCTACCCATACTTATCTCCTTTCGGAACCTATTGTTCCATCTTCAAATGCAATGTTTGCGGAATTTACAATCCCTCCGCCTCACATTCGCTTGGCACCTCCCTTTACACAAGGGAGGCTTGGATATGTGTCCGCAAAATGACTGTTTTACGCAGTTTTTACACAGAAAATCTGAGATAGTTTGCTTGCGCAGGAGTGCGAGCTATATAAAAATATGCGAGCACGACGAGCGAGCAAAACAGCTAAAATCATCTGCGCTTTTGCAAAGTTAATTTTGAGATAATTTGCTTGTGCAGGATAGCGAGCCATATCGAGATATGCGAGCTAACCGAACAAGCAAAACAGCCAAAATTAACGAAGCAAAATTACCAGCGGTAGTGAGCGAATGCCTTATTCGCTTCTGCCATCTTGTGGGTATCTTCCTTCTTCTTGAATGCTCCACCTGTACTGTTGATAGCATCCATAAGCTCGTTTGCGAGTCTTTCAGCCATTGTACGCTCTGATCTCTTTCTTGCATACAATGTGATCCATCTAAGACCGAGAGTTTCGCGTCTGTCAGGACGCACCTCAATCGGAACCTGATAGTTAGCACCGCCGACACGGCGAGCCTTTACCTCCAAAACGGGCATAACGCAGTTCATTGCTTCCTCAAATACTTCTACCGGGTTCTTTCCGGTCTTTTCCTTTATGATGTCAAAAGCATCATAAACTATTTTCTGGGCAACGCCCTTCTTTCCGTCGAGCATGATGTTGTTGATGAGCCTTGTAACAACCTTGCTGTTGTACATAGGATCAGGCAAAACATCACGACGAGCAATATGACCTCTTCTTGGCACTTTCTTCCCCTCCTTCATTTAGGTTTATTCACCATTTAAGGTACTCAACGGACCTTTTGTCCGCTGTCGTGCATATAGGTCATCTATAATTTGAACATATATGCACATCATTTAATTTTCAGATCTGATTACTTAGGACGCTTTGCGCCGTACTTAGATCTGCTCTGCATACGCTTATCAACACCTGCAGTATCGAGTGTACCGCGGATAATGTGATAACGCACACCAGGAAGGTCCTTAATTCTTCCACCTCTGATCATAACAACACTGTGTTCCTGAAGATTGTGACCTATACCCGGAATGTAAGCTGAAACCTCGATTCCGTTTGTCAGCTTAACTCTGGCAACCTTACGAAGCGCTGAGTTCGGCTTCTTGGGTGTCATTGTTCTTACCGAAGTACAAACACCTCTCTTCTGGGGAGAAGCCTGATCGGTAAGCTGGCTCTTCTTGGTGTTGAGACCTTTGAGGAGAGCAGGAGCTGTTGATTTCTTTTCAACAGTAGTTCTTCCCTTTCTGACCAATTGGTTAAATGTTGGCAATATGTTCACCTCCATACATATAATTTATATAAAAACACTTTCGTGTTTCTACCATAATATAATGTTAACTATTTTATCACTGCAGCTGCCGCACACGGAACTTCTATTCTGCACGCTCTGGCAAGCTCTTTCCTCGAAAAGTCTGAAACAAGTTCTGTCCCATTCTCTTCGCAAAGAGCAGTTATCTGCCCCGTCAATGCTTCATCCGCGTCATATGCGACATACACCATCAACGCTTGTCTTGATATAATTGCGTTTTTCGTTTGTTTAACGCCCGCAACTTTGTTTTTCGAGGATGCAAGGCTGTCTATTGTCTTATCCATATAACAAGCCTCCTATCCCACTTTCATAGTTAACCACATCAGTATATCACAGTTTTTTTCGTATGTCAACCACTTTTTATTATTAGCACAAATGCAATTTATACCATATTTTAGTAAAAACTATTGCAGTTTTTGTATTCTTATGATATAATACCCATAATTTTAATTAATCTTGCAAATAAAGAATATGCCGTACTCGGCAGAACGGAGTTGTATTATGTCAAACTACCAAATCGCAAAAGAAAAGTATGCAAAATTAGGGGTTGATACCGAAAAGGCTATCAACATTTTGAAAGACCTTCCCGTTTCCCTCCACTGCTGGCAGGGGGACGACGTAAAGGGTTTTGACACCAAGGGTCCCCTCACAGGCGGAATTCAGGCAACAGGCAACTATCCCGGTGTTGCAAGAACCCCTGAAGAGCTTATGGCAGATATGGACAAAGTTATGTCCCTCTGCCCCGGCACAAAGAAGCTAAACATTCACGCAAGCTACGCTATTTTTGAAGACGGCGAGTTTGCAGACAGAGACAAGCTTGAGCCGAAGCACTTCTCTAAATGGGTAGCTTTTGCAAAAGAGAGAAATATGGGCATTGATTTTAACCCCACATTCTTCTCTCACCCTAAAGTAAAAGACGGACTTACTTTGTCAAGCCCTGACGAAGAGACAAGAAAGTTCTGGATAGAACATGGCAAGGCTTGTATCCGCATTTCTCAGTATTTCGCAGAAGAGACGGGCATCCCCTGCGTAATGAACATCTGGACGGGTGACGGCTACAAGGACATTCCCGCAGATCGTTTAGGACCCAGAATGAGATATAAGGAATCAATCGAAGAAATCCTTTCAGAGCCGTATGACTTTAACAAGGTTAAGCCCTGTATTGAGTCCAAGGTTTTCGGCATCGGTGTTGAATCTTTCACTACAGGAAGTGCAGAGTTCTGCCTGTCCTTTGCAGCGACACACAAAGACTGTCTGCCCCTTATGGATAACGGACATTATCATCCTACCGAAATGGTTTCGGACAAAATTCCTGCTCTTCTTTGCTTCTTCCCCGAAATCGCTCTTCATATAACAAGACCTGTTCGTTGGGATAGCGACCATTCCGTTCTCTTCGACGACGAAACTCGCGAAATGGCAAAGGAAATCGTTCGCAACAATGCAACCGACCGCGTATATATGGCTCTTGACTATTTCGATGCGAGCATCAACCGCATTTCTTCCTGGACAGTAGGTTTCAGAAGCTGGCAGAAGGCAATGCTCTCTGCTCTTTGCACTCCCAACGATGCGCTCAAAAAGCTTCAGGACGAAAATCGCCTGACCGAGCTTATGGTTATGCAGGAAGAAATCAAGACAATGCCATTTGGCGATGTTTGGGAAGAATACTGTGAGCGTTGCGGCGTTATAGCTGACGCATCATGGTTCAATGAAATAACCGATTACGAAAATACAGTTTTGAATTTGAGAAAATAATAGAGGTGTATAATTATGAAGGTATTAGCCTTTGATTTTGGCGCGTCAAGCGGCAGAGCCATTTTAGGTACTTTTGAAAACGGCAAAATCACACTTGAAGAAATTCATCGTTTTGATAATGAGCCCGTTAGTATGAACGGCAACTTTTATTGGGACCTTCCCAGACTCTTTCACGAAGTAAAGCAAGGTCTTATGAAAGCAGAAAAATATAATTACGAAAGTGTAGGCATAGACACATGGGGTGTTGACTACGCTCTTATAACAAAGAACGGCTGGCTCCTTGGAAACCCCTACAACTATCGTGACGAGAGAACTCTCCCCGTTTTTGATTCTCTCAAGGAGAGCATTTCTGCTTCCGACCTTTACAAGCAGACAGGTATTCAGGATATGAACCTTAATACTATGTACCAGCTTCTTGAAACAAAGGACAACAATCCCGACATTTACGAGCTTGCTGATAAATTCATTCTTGTTCCTGATTTGTTCAGTTTTCTTTTGACAGGTAAAATATATGCCGAGCGTTCTATGGCTTCCACCACGCAGCTTCTTGACCCCGTTACAAAAGAATGGAACAAGCCGCTCATCGAAAAGCTTGGTCTTAAGCTCTCTATGTTCCCGACTCTCGTTGACAGCGGAACAAAAGTTGCTTATATTAAGGAAGACCTTTGCAAAGAGCTTAACATAAAACCCAAGTGGGTAACAGCAGTAGCAGGCCACGACACAGCAAGCGCAGTTGTTGCCGTTCCCGCAAAGGCAAAGGATTTTGTCTATATATCATGCGGAACATGGAGTCTTTTCGGTACAGAGCTTGACGCCCCCTGCCTTACTGATATGTCAGCGGAAATGAACATCACAAACGAGACAGGTTACGGAAAAACAACACGTTTCTTAAAGAACATAATCGGTCTTTGGATGATTCAGGAAACACGCAGACAGTTTAAGCGCGACGGCAAGGACTATAGCTACGCTGATATGGAAGCTATGGCAAGGGAGTGCAAACCCTTCCAGTGCTTTATAAATCCCGACGACCCGCGTTTCTCACCCCCCGGCAATCAGGTTGAGCGCATCCGCGCTTTCTGCCGTGAGACAGGTCAGTATATTCCGCAGACAGACGGCGAGATTGTACGTTGTATATATGAAAGTCTTGCAATGAAATACAAGTACACATTCGAAAATCTGCAGCAGTGCACAGGAAAGACTTTTGAAACAATTCATATGGTTGGCGGCGGAACAAAAGACGGATTCCTCTGCCAGATGACCGCCGATGCAACTAATGTTCCTGTTGTTGCAGGTCCCATTGAGGCTACTGCCGCAGGTAACATAGCGGTTCAGCTTATCGCTGCCGGCGAGATAAAAGACCTTTCTGAAGCAAGACAGATAATTGCAGATTCCTTCGATGTGAAGGAATTCACCCCGCAGGATAGCGCATTTGATGAAAACTACGAAAGATTTTGCGGAATTCTTTAAAATACCACAAAAAAGAGCATATCGCTTTAGGCGATATGCTCTTTTTTTGCGCAAAAATCGCCTTTTACCATTTTTTGATGAAATTTGTAAAAAAAAATTAAAAAAATTTTTAAAAAACCCTTGCGTTTTTCATATAAATATATTAGAATAGTAACCAAGTGGAGCAAAATGTACCAAAATGTATCGAAATGTATTGATTTTGGAAAATGCATCTTTGCCATCCCAATCTTAACTTTACCGAAAGGAGGCGACAAATATGCTCGTCGGAAAGTATGACCAGAACATTGATGCAAAGGGCAGAGTTAATATTCCGTCCAAATTCCGTTCGTCACTTGGCGAGACGTTTATTGTCGCTGTCGGTGATGAAAAGTGCGTCAACATCTATCCCTTGAGTGAGTGGGATGCTTTTATGGAACGCGTGAACACCGTTCCCGTTGAAGACAGAGCTATGCTTATGAGATATATCCAGCAAACCTCTGCCGAATGCGACCTTGACAGTCAGGGCAGAGTGGTTATTCCTCCCCAAATCCGCGAATATGCGGAGCTTACCCGCGAAATCGTTGTTATTGGTGAGCACAAAAAGGTTGAGGTATGGAGTCTTGATAACTGGAATGCTTACTCTGACAAAGAATTTGACATGGGCAAGCTTTCGGATATTATGAAGCATATCGGTATATAGCGGAGGCGCATAAATGGAATTTGAACACATATCGGTTCTGCTTGAAGAGAGCATTAACCTTCTTAATATAAATCCCGACGGCGTTTATGCCGACGGAACTTTAGGCGGAGGCGGACATTCCTCTCTCATCTGCTCCAAGCTCTCCCAAAACGGTCAGCTTATCGGTATTGACCGCGACAAAACCGCTCTCTTGGCGGCGAGCGCGCGGCTTGAACCGTTTAACTGCAAAAAAGCTTTTTATCATAACAACTTCTTTAATATAAAGGATATTCTCGGTGAGCTTGGCAATACCAAGCTCGACGGAGCTATCCTTGACCTCGGTGTATCCTCACCTCAACTCGACGTTGCGGAACGCGGCTTTAGCTACAATTCTTGTGCAAGGCTTGATATGCGGATGGACCAGAGCGCAGCTCTTGATGCGTATACCGTGGTTAATACCTATGACGAGAAACATCTTGCCGATATTATTTTCAAATACGGTGAGGAGCGATATGCAAGAAAAATTGCCTCTGCAATCTGCAAAAGGCGAGCGGTTGCCCCCATAGAGACAACTACTGAACTTTCAGATATCATAAAGTCGGCGTTTCCCTCTTCTGCAAGGTACTCGGACAAGCACCCCGCTAAAAGAACATTCCAGGCCATAAGAATAGAGGTAAACGGCGAACTTGATGGGCTTTCGCAAGCGGTCGTTGACTTTGTCAATTCTCTCAAAAAAGGCGGCCGTCTTGCGATAATAACCTTTCACTCCCTTGAAGACAGAATTGTTAAAAACACATTTTCTGATCTTGCAAGGGGTTGTACCTGCCCTAAAGATTTTCCCATATGTGTATGCGGAAACACTCCTCATATAAAGCTTGTTACGGGCAAACCCGTAGTGGCAACTTCCGAGGAGCTTGATAACAACTTCCGCTCTCACAGTGCAAAACTGAGAGTAATCGAAAAACTATAAAAAACCGATAAAAATATTTCAGAAAGGATGACGAGCGTGCCTGCTTCAACCGGATACAAAACCAAGCCAACTTCATATAATGCACGGGATACATATTACAGTAGCGCGTACACCGACAGAAAAGCGTATTACAACACAAGCACGGCATATGATTTTTCGCCATCCCCTGTCAAACCCAAAACTTCGGCAAATCCGTCTGCTTCTGCAAAGCCAAAGGCTTCTGCAACCCCCAGACTTCATATCAGCCCCATCAAAATGGCTGCTTTTATCGCTGTTTTGGTTGCTATTTGCTTTACCATTCTTTACAGACAGAGCATAATTCTTGAAAGTAATCAGGATATCAAAAAGCTAAACAAGGAATATACTTCTATTCTTTCTTCCAATCAGGCAATGCAGTCAAGACTCAATACCTCTCTTGAAACGGGTGAAATAGAATTGTATGCCCGCGAAAAGCTCGGAATGATGAAGCCTGAATCCGCACAAATCTTCTATATCAATATGGAGATGGATGACACAGGCGTTGGAAGCAATGTCTCCGACTCGGCTTCAGCCGTATCAGGCATACAGGGAACACTTGTGAATGCTTTTAGGGTTTTAAAATAGCTTTTTTATGAATATACTATAATCGGCAACAAGTGCCGCCCGTCCTCTTAACTTCGGGCGGCATATTTTTCCTTAACTAAATTTTAAGTCCGCCTGAAAAGCGTAATTCGATTGAAAGAGGTGAAACGCAATGGATAATATGAGAGGCAGAAAAACCGTCGATTTTATGGGCGGTACAAGGCCCATTCACAGAAAAAGAATACAAAGCATCCTGCTTATCGGCATCGCCGTTCTCTCCCTCCTTGTTTTGAGGACTGCGTGGCACCAGATTGTAAATGGTGATGAGCTTTCAAGAAAAGCTCTTGAGCAGCAAACCAGCGACAATACTGTCAGTGCAAAACGAGGCAAAATATACGACCGAAACTATAAGGTTCTCGCAAGTAACGTTTCTGTTGAAACAATCAGTATAACGCCGAAAAACCTTCGCGACTCTCTTGAGAAGAATAATATGTCGGCAAAGGGCGCGGCAGAGGATATGGCGGAAATTTTATCCGCAAACGAAGAGGACATTTTAAGTAAAATTAAAAAGGAAAGCGGTTTTGAATATCTAAAGAAAAAAGTAGACAAGGAAACCGCCGACGAGTTGCGTGCATACATTGACGCCCACAACCTGTCAGGAATAAATTTTGTCGAAGACGTAAAAAGATATTACCCGTACAACAACCTTGCCTCACATATAATCGGATTTGTGGGCGAGGATAATCAGGGTCTTGAGGGTGTGGAGAGCATCTATGACGATACACTCAGCGGTGTGCCCGGACGCGTTGTGTCTACAAGAGATACTGCGGGTATCGAATCTGCTACTCAATACGAAAGTTATATAGAAGCGCAAGACGGCAACAA
Source organism: uncultured Clostridia bacterium (assembly GCA_937911665.1). Lineage (GTDB taxonomy): Bacteria > Bacillota > Clostridia > Monoglobales > Monoglobaceae > UMGS1820. Next base: position 11,679 of record CALDQB010000012.1, read on the forward strand.
TGTTGTTCTTACCATCGATGAAGTAATACAGAGTTATGCCGAAAAGCATCTTGAAAATGCCCGCATTTCCTGCAAGATTGAAGAGGGTGCGGCGGCTATCGTTATGGACGTGAACACAGGCGAAATACTCGCTATGACGAGTAAGCCCGACTATGACCTCAACGCCCCCTTTGAAATAACAGATGCAATAAAAGAAAAGTATCCCGATGCCGAAAAAGAGCTTAAGGCTCTCGAGGGTATGGACTACATAAACAAATTCAATGAAATAATTCAGGTTGTCCGCAGAAACAAAGCGGTTGTTGACTCTTATGAGCCGGGTTCAACCTTTAAGTCAGTTGTTGCGTCTATGGCGATTGAAACGGGTGCATGCAGTCTTGATGATGTATTTAACTGCAGCGGTTCAATTCAGGTTTTAACGCATCTTATTCATTGTGCAAACCGCGACGGTCACGGCACCGAGACATTCGCACAGGCGGTACAGAACTCCTGCAACCCTGCTTTTATAGGTATGGGACAGAAAATAGGCAAAACTCAACTTTTAGAGGGTATGCGTGCATTTGGCTTTTTCGAAAAGACAGGCATTGAGCTTCCCGGTGAGACCACAGGTCTTGGTTTTTCGGAGGGCAACTTCTCTGACGCCGACCTCGCTACTACCTCTTTCGGGCAGTCAATCACAGTAACTCCTCTTCAGCTTATTACTGCGGTGAGCGCTGTTGCAAACGGAGGAACTTTGTATAAACCCCACGTAATACGCGAGATTGTTAACTCGGATAATATAGTAATCGAAAAAACCGAGCCGACTGCCGTGCGACAGGTTATCTCGGAAGAGACAAGCAATACTATGTGCTCTATCCTTGAATCCGTTGTATCTGCCGGCGGTGGTAAGAACGCCTATCTGGCAGGTTACAGAATTGCGGGAAAGACGGGAACAAGTGAGAAAATCCCCAGAGGCAACCAGAAATATATTGCATCATTTATAGGTTTTGCACCCGCAGACAACCCCAAAGTTGTATGCCTTGTCATTCTTGACCAGCCCGAAATCGGTATGCCTTACTACGGCGGTACAATTGCCGCTCCCGTTGTAAAGAGCATCCTTGAAGAGACTTTGCAATATCTTGGGGTTGAGCCTCAATACAACGAAGAAGAAAAGAAATATGCCGAAATAGAAATCCCTGACGTTTCAGGCAAAAGCACCGCAGAGGCAGAACAGCTCTTGGCAGAAGCGGGATTTTATATAAGAATAAAGGGCAGCGGCGGCATAGTAACCGACCAAATCCCAAAAGCACACACCAAGCTCCCCAAGGGCGGTACAGTTGTTATATATATGGATAAAACAAAGGCAGAGCGAAGCGTAGTTGTTCCCGACGTAATCGGGCTTACCGCTTCTGCTGCCTCATCTTCTATAACGAACGAGGGACTTAACGCACGAATAAAAGGCGTTTCGGGAATGGGCGACGCAGTATGCTCATCTCAATCGCCCGCCGCGGGAACGATTGTTGAACCCGGCACGGTTGTTACCATTGACTTTAAATATACGGGTGCAATCGAATAAACGAAAGGATGGTTGTTATGAAGCTTTCAGAACTCCTTGCAGGTATCGAAGTAAAAGAAATTATCGGCAGCGAAAATTTGAATGTAACGGGTCTTGCATTTAACTCCCTTGAGGTAAAACCCGGAAATTTGTTCGTCTGCATAAGCGGCTTTAAAACGGACGGTCATAATTTTGCCGAGGACGCAATATCCAGAGGCGCTATTGCTATTCTGTCAGAACGTGACCTTAGCGAATATGGCGTCACTTGTGTAATTTGTGATAACACAAGACTCGCCCTTGCGCATGCCGCAGCAAACTTCTACGGCCATCCCGAAAAGAATTTCTGCTTAATCGGTATCACGGGAACAAACGGCAAAACAACCACTACCTATCTTGTAAAATCTGTTCTTGAAACCCTCGGCAAAAAGGTTGGTTTAATCGGAACAAATCAGAATATGATAGGGGCGGAGATTCTGCCCTCCAAACACACCACCCCCGACGCCCTTGAGCTTATGCAACTTTTTCACGAGATGGCAGAGAGAGGGGCAGAATATGTTGTTATGGAGGTGTCCTCCCACTCTCTTGCTCTTGACCGTGTCACCGCCTGTACCTTTGATGTAGGTGCTTTTACCAATATAACGCAGGACCATCTCGACTTTCATAAAACAATGGAAAATTATCTCGTGGCAAAGGGTATTTTATACAGCATTTCAAAAACAGGCATTGTTAACTGCGACGACAACGGCTCTGATTATTTAAAGTCTGTCTCAAAATGCGAGAAAATGCTCACCTACGGAATAGAAAACGATTGCGATATCCGTGCATACGATGTTAACCTGTCCGAAAAGGGTGTTTCCTTCTATGTTTCATATCAGGGAAACCGCTTTGAAGTCGAGCTTGGTATCCCCGGCAAATTCTCGGTTTACAACGCCCTGACTGCCATCAGTTGTCTTGTTGCAGTAGGCGTTGAAATCGGCGATGCAATTGACGCACTTAAAAGCGCACGCGGCGTAAAGGGCAGAGTTGAGCTTGTCGAAACGGGCAAGGATTTTAGCGTAATTATTGACTATGCTCATACCCCCGACGGACTTTACAATGTGATAAGAACAATCCGCGGCTTCTGTCGCGGCAGAATAATAACCGTATTCGGTTGCGGCGGAGACAGAGACGCGAGCAAGCGCCCCAAGATGGGAAAAATAGCCGCGGCTTTATCGGATTTCTGTGTTGTTACAAGCGATAACCCAAGAACTGAAAACCCCGACAAAATTATCTCTGATGTTTTAGAGGGTGTGAAAGGCAGCGGTTGTGAATACGCAGTTGTTACAAACAGATTCGAAGCGATAGCATACGCGCTTGACCTCGCTCAAGCAAATGATGTTGTTCTTCTTGCGGGCAAAGGTCACGAAACGTATCAAATCCTCGAAGACAGAACAATAAGCTTTGACGAGAGAGAAATCGTCCGCAAGCTTTTAGATATAGGCACGGGAAGTATGGACTGATTTCTGCCTTAAGAAAGGACAGTTAAAATGGATAGCATATTGACTATTAAAAAAGTTGCCATAGCTATGGGCGGCACACTTAAAAATATCGCAGACGAAAATTCTGTGATTACATCGGTTTCAACAGACACCCGCACTCTGTGCGATGGTGCTGTTTTTGTTGCATTAAAGGGCGAAAATTCCGACGGGCATAACTTTATTCCCGTCGCTTCCGAAAGAGGCGCTCTCTGCGCTGTTGCAGAAAGTTCAGCCGCTCTTCCCGACGGCATTCCTCTTATTCTGGTGGAAAATACTTCGCAGGCTTTGCTTGACCTTGCTGCCGCTTACCGCAGAGAGATGAAAACTCCCATCGTCGCAGTAACAGGCAGTGTGGGCAAAACATCAACACGCGGAATGATTGCGAGTGTACTCTCTCAAAAGTATAAGACCCTTGCAACAGAGGGTAACTTCAATAACGAAATAGGCGTACCTCTTACTCTTTTCAGGTTGACACGAGAGCACGAGGCAGCAGTAATCGAAATGGGAATGAACCACTTTGGTGAGCTCTCACGCATTACTGCCTCGGCACAGCCTGACACAGTGGTCATAACCAATGTAGGCGAGGCTCATATCGAAAACCTCGGCAGCCGCGAGGGCATCTTAAAGGCAAAGCTTGAAATTTTGGAGGGACTGCCTTGCGACGGCACAGTTATTCTTGGCGGTGACAACGATATGCTCGCATCCATACGCGGTACGCTGGATTTTGAAACCTTATATTTCGGGATTGAATCTGACGGTTGTGACATAAAAGCCGAAAATATCAAAACCTATTCAAACGGAAGCGAGTTTACATTCAAACTTGGCGAACAGGAGCACAAGGTTGTTATAAATGTGCCGGGACGGCATCATATATATAACGCGCTTTCCGCTATTCTTGTCGGAATGAAATTTGATATTCCCATTCCCGACATAATTGCGGGAATCGGCGAATTTGTCCCTGTCGGTCTCCGTCAGGCTTCGGTAGCCCTTGACAAGTACACAATCATCAAGGACTGCTACAACGCAAGCCCCACCTCAATGAAAGCAGGTCTTGAGGTCTTGTCGTTAAACAACAGCGGCAGAAAGGTTGCATGTCTTGGCGATATGCTTGAACTTGGGACAATCACAGAATCTGCTCACTTTGAGACAGGTAAGCTTGTCCCCTCATACAACGTAGACTGCCTTATAACTGTCGGCAAACAGGCAAATCTGATAGCTGATGGCGCCATAAGCGCGGGCATGGATGCAAGCAAGGTATTCCGCTTTGAAAACAACGAGTCCCTTAAAGAAAAGCTCTATGACATATTAAACGAGGGCGACGTTATTCTCTTTAAGGCATCACGAGGTATGAAGCTTGAAGAAATTGCGGAATTTATGGAGAAAAACTCTAAATAATCAAAAACGGGAGGATATATTATGTATCAGTTGCTAATTGGCGCAGTCGGCGCTTTTGTGATATCGGCGGTTCTGGGTATATTGCTCATTCCTGTTCTTAAAAGGTTAAAGTTCGGTCAGGAAATCCGTGAAGAAGGCCCGTCATGGCATGCAGGCAAGTCAGGCACACCCACGATGGGAGGCTTTATATTTATTCTCTCCGTTATTCTTATGACTGCAATATGTTATACTGTAGGTGTACTCTCAGGCATTGATATCCCCGCGGGCGCAGAAATAATTATGCTTATTATCCTGTCCGTTTCTTTCGGAATAATCGGTTTTATTGATGACTTTATAAAGGTAATCCTAAAACGCAATTTAGGTCTTACATCAGGACAGAAATTTTTGCTTCAAGCTATCGTATCTGTTGCTTTTACCTGCCTAGCGGTATACGGCAAAGGAATTCCCACAACCATATACATTCCGTTCACTGAATTTGAGATGAATTTGGGATGGTTTTTCATCCCCTTTACAACTCTTGTAATTCTCGCAACAGTCAACAGCGTGAATTTAACTGACGGTCTTGACGGTCTGGCGACCTCTATAACCATGGTGGTTGCACTGTTCTTTATAGCTTTTGCCGAAACAGGTCTTTTCCCCAATACTGCAGTTGCTCTTTTTGCCTCTATGCTTCTTGGCTCTCTTGCAGGCTTTTTGCTCTACAACAAATATCCCGCCAAGGTGTTTATGGGCGATACAGGCTCTCTCTTCCTCGGAGGCGCGGTCTGCGGTATGGCAATTCTTATGCATCAACCCCTTGCTCTGCTTATTGTAGGCTTTACCTACGTTGCAGAGTCTCTGTCCGTTATTTTGCAGGTAATATCCTTTAAGACAACGGGCAAGCGTATTTTTAAAATGAGCCCCATCCACCACCACTTTGAAATGTGCGGATGGAGCGAGAAGAAGGTTGTGTCTGTATTTACCCTTGCAACCGTTATTCTCTGTGCTCTTATGTATTTCTTCGGATAGAGGTGTCGGCATGAATGACAGAACAAACTATAACAGAAATTCAATACGAAAAAGGTCTTCCTCCGCACAAAGACGGATGCCTTCTCAAAACCGTGGCTTAGGCTCTGCCATCGCAGATGTATTCAAGAAAGAGCAAAAGGCACCCGACTATATTTTTCTTACCTTGGTTATACTTCTGCTTACATATGGAATTATAATGCTGTACAGTGCGGGAAGTGCCAGGGCATATTCTACCTTTGGTGATAGCTTCTGGTATCTTAAACGTCAGCTTGTATATATGGCTTTAGGCGCAGGTGTAATGGTTTTTTTATCAAGGTTTGATTATCACCGCCTTGGCGGAAAAGTTGCCCTCGCTTTCTACGGTGGCGTACTTGTTCTCCTGTTTTTGGTAATAGCAGGTCTCGGCACAACTATAAACGGCGCCACACGCTGGCTTTTCGGCTTTCAGCCTTCGGAATTTGCAAAGATTGCAATTATTATTCTTTTTTCCTATACGCTGAGTTCTGCCGAGGGTCAAAAAAGTATCAAAAGCTTTAAATATAGCTTCATTCCGCATATGGCAATGCTTGGTATATACATTCTTCTTCTGCTTATGCAGCCACACTTTTCCTGTGCAATCCTGATGGGTCTTACCGCTTGTGTTCTGATGTTTGTGGCAGGAACACCAAAAAGGTTTTTCTTCCTGCTTGTTGCCATCGCAATACCCGCAGGTGCGGCCCTGATAATTGCAGAGCCTTACAGACTGGCTCGTATTGTCAGCTTTATGGACCCCTTTGCAGATATGCAGGGAAGCGGATGGCAAGTGGTACAATCCCTCTATGCTATCGGTTCAGGCGGAATTTTTGGTGTAGGTCTTGGAAACAGCAGACAAAAGTTCCAATCCCTGCCCGAGCCTTACAACGACTTTATTTTCTCGGTTCTGTGCGAAGAGCTTGGACTCATCGGTGCAACCCTGCTTATGCTCCTCTTCATTTTCCTGCTTGTCCGCGGAATTCAGATTGCGCTCAAAGCGCCTGACCTTTTCGGCACACTTCTTTGCATAGGCTTTGTAGGAATAGTACTCATACAGGTTGCACTCAACATCGCCGTTGTAACGGCAACGGCTCCCAACACGGGTATCCCTCTTCCCTTCTTCAGCTACGGGGGTACCGCCCTTGTAATAACTATGGCTGAAATGGGAATTGTACTGAATGTATCAAGGCAATCAAAATCGCCTTTTTAACCGCTGGTGTATCGGTCATTTTAGCACATCGAAACAGGAGGAATTTTCTTGAGAGTTTTATTCGCAGGCGGCGGCACGGCAGGTCATATATATCCTGCTCTCGCCATAGCAAACTTCTTAAATGATAAAGAGTCATCATTTTGTGCGCACTTCGTCGGCACAGACGAAGGTCTTGAAGCAACCCTTATCCCTCACAGCGGATATTCTCTTGAGACCATACGCGTACACGGATTTGAGCGCAAATTGAGCTTCTCTACCTTTAAAACTATGATGGAGCTTCCGTCTGCCGTTTTAAAATCAAGAAAAATAATCAAAGCGTTTAAACCCGACATTGTTATCGGTACGGGCGGATATGTCTGCGGCCCTGTCTTATACGCGGCGGCAAAAATGGGAATGCCTACTCTTGTGCACGAATCAAATGCATACGCGGGCATCACAACAAGAATACTTTCCCGCTATGTAGATACAGTTGCGATAGGTATAGAGGGTGCAAGGGAGCGTCTTCCAAAGGCAAAAAATGTTGCCCTTACGGGCAATCCCGTAAGACCCGATATGCTCTCACGCGACTCTTTTGCCGCAAGGCGCAGTCTTTCCCTTGACGAGCGACCCGTTATTCTCATCTTTGGCGGCAGTCTCGGTGCCAGAGATTTCAATGCGGCGGCGGCAAACTGGATTTGTGATGTAGCGGACAAAAACAAATATCAGATATTGATGGGCACAGGAAAGCTCAATCAATACGAAACAGTTATGGAAATATTTAAAGCAAAGGGAATAAACCCCGATCTTTATCCAGATATAAGAATTAGTGAATATATCTACGATATGGCAACCACTATGAACGCGGCAGACCTCGTTGTGTCGCGTGCGGGGGCAAGTACGCTGTCGGAGCTTACAGCTATCGGCAAGCCGTCCATTCTTGTTCCCTCCCCTTATGTGACTGACAACCATCAGGAACATAATGCAAGGGCAGTTGAAAGGGCAGGCGGTGCAATCGTAATAACCGAAGAAAATTTCACCCGCGACACTCTGTCGCAGGCAATCGAAAATATAACAGGTACGCCTGAGAGGCTCGCTGCAATGAAAAAGGCGTCCCGTGCTATCGGTGTTCCTGATTCTACCGAAAGAATTTACAAAGAGATAAAAAAGCTTCTTTAATGCACACAACTCCGAAAGTATCATATATCAGTATTAGGGCATCTCTATTTGATATGATACGAAACGGAGGTAAAACAAAGTGTATAAGCTTGTAATAAACGGCGGAAATCCTCTGAATGGAGAAATCCATATTCAAGGGAGCAAAAATGCCGTGTTGCCCATCCTCGCGGCAACCGTACTGACAAACGAAAATTGTCTCATACATAACTGCCCCGATATATCGGACACCCTGTCGGCTATAGATATTTTAAGGTCGCTTGGGTGTCGTGCAGAATTTTCGAAAGGCACAGCGTCAATATGTGCCGACAAAATCGACAGAACCATTGTTTCAAAATCCCTGATGCAGAAAATGCGCTCCTCGGTTATGTTTATGGGCGCAATTCTTGCGCGGGGAGGCGAGGTTGTTCTCTACAGACCCGGCGGTTGTCGGCTTGGAGAGCGCCCCATAGATATGCATATCCGTTCTTTGACAAAGCTCGGTGCCGAAATTTACGAATGCGGTGATTCGCTGTGTTGCAGACTAAACAATGCCCGCTCGGGCGATATCACTCTTCTTTATCCAAGTGTCGGTGCTACGGAAAATATTATGCTTATGTGCGCAGGCAGAGACTGTGATGTCAGAATTTTTAATCCTGCGAAAGAGCCTGAAATATCCGAGCTTCAAAACTTTCTCAATCTTATGGGTGCAAACATCAGCGGTGCGGGCAGCGACACTGTCCTAATAAAAAAGGCAAACGGACTTCACGGGTGCAGCTACCGAGTGGTGTCAGACCGAATTGTTGCCGCAACCTATGCCTGTATGACCGCAATATGCGGCGGAGAAATTATACTAAAGGATATACCCCTTGAACATATGCGCGTTCCGCTTTCGGCTCTCTCGGAGGCAGGATGTGATATATGTGAAATTGAAGACAAGATTATTGTAAAAGCAAATCGGCGGCTCTCATCTGTAAGTCGGATAAAAACCCTGCCTTATCCGGGATTTCCTACCGATATTCAGCCTATGCTTACCTCTGTTCTATCTTTAGCCAAAGGCGTTTCATACGTAGACGAAACAATTTTCGAAAATCGTTTCAGCTTTGTCCCTGAACTTATAAAGATGGGTGCAGATATAACACAAACAAACAATAGTCTTGAAATATGCGGCAGACCCTCTCTCAAGGGCGCCTCTGTATGCGCAAAGGATTTGCGCGGAGGTGCCGCACTCATTACGGCGGCTCTTGCGGCTAATGGTAAATCAGAAATTGACGGCATTTGTTATATTGACAGAGGCTATGAAAAAATAGAAGATGTGCTTACATCCGTTGGTGCGGATATTGTCAGGCTTGAAACTCCGCTCCTTTCATAAACATATACGAAAAAGGTGAAAAAATGAAAAGTCAAAGGAAGGCGAAAAAAAATCGAAAATCTTTGGGCACTCCGTCGTTGCGACTGGGAGTTTTGATAACTGTTCTCTCTCTCATCGTTGCGGCGGCGGCTCTTCTTATGGTTCCTGCTTTTAATGTAACAGAGGTATATTGCGAGGGTGCTGTAAATATCAGCAGCGAGGAAATTATCGCCGCATCCCGAATTGAAACGGGCCGTAATATTCTTCTTTGCAATATAGGCAGAGCAGAACGCGAAGCGGAGAAATTCCCCATTGTAAAAGACGCATCGGTTCGCAGAATTTTCCCCGATAAAATTCGTATAACCATTACAGAGAGAACCCCCGCAGCTTATCTTGCCACAGGCACGGATTGCGCCGCAATAGATACCGAGGGCATTGTTCTTGCGATAATCCCCCCTCCTCTTTCGGAAATGATTATTGATAGCTCTGACCCCGAATATGAACGGGAATTTTCTGCCCAGGCTGAACAAGCCGCTAACACGGAAACAGAAGAAGAAAACACATCTTCCCAAACCCAAGAGGATAACAGCACTCATACCGAGTCTGCTGAAGATGCGGAGCCTGAAACAGAGGCCGCAGCAGAAAAGCCCTACTCTGTTCCGCTCCTTTATGGAATAGATGCACGGAGCGCTGAAGTGGGCAAGCACATAAAAGTCAAAGATGCCGATAAATTTGATGAGCTTTTATCCGTACTAAACGCTCTGAACGACGCGGGTCTTTTGTCACGCGCAACATACATAGATGCAGAAAATCTCTCTGACTTGCGTCTTATAATAGAAAACCGCCTCGACATTTACCTTGGCAGTACCGAAAACATAAGCTACAGAGCGGACTTTTTGGCTGAAGTCATAAACACCAAGATTTCGTCCTTTGAAAATGTCATTATGGACTATCGCGGTGACGATATATACGTGCGCCCTCACGATGACGGCAAGGAAAGATTTATTCCCGATGAAACAGAGGATGCTGCCGAAGAAGACGAGGAAAATCCCGCAGTCGACGACGAAGAGGATATCGCCGAAGAAGAAACCGAGGATACTCCTCCCCCGCCCGCCGATATGACACTTGATTAGATTTTTTAAAAGAACTGTATCATTCTTTTAAAAAGTTTGAAAAATTATCTTTACAAAACAGAATTTAATGATATAATATATAGTAGTATATTCTAATGGATAATTGCGGATTTTAAGAATCACTTGATAATTCGTATTATTGCACGGCGGACAAGCCCTGCATATTCACAGATAGGAGGAAAAAACAGTGTTCCAGTTTGATACAGAAAACACTAACCCTGCGCAGATTAAAGTTGTCGGTGTAGGCGGCGGCGGAAACAACGCCGTAAACAGAATGGTTGAGGCAGACGTAAAATGCGTTGAATTTATTGCTGTAAATACGGACAAGCAGGACCTTACTCTTTCTGCTGCGTCACAAAAAATTCAGATAGGTGAGAAAATAACCAAAGGTCTCGGCGCGGGCGCTGACCCTGAAATCGGCAAAAAAGCCGCTGAAGAAAGCCGTGACGAAATCGCTCAGGCAATCAAGGGTGCCGATATGGTATTCGTTACTGCCGGTATGGGCGGTGGTACAGGTACAGGTGCCGCTCCCGTTGTTGCAGAGGTTGCAAAGGAAATGGGCGTTCTCACCGTAGGTATTGTTACAAAGCCGTTCTGGTTTGAGGGTAAAGTTCGTCAAAAGAACAGCGACGAGGGTATCAAAAACCTCATGGGTGCAGTTGACACTCTTGTGGTTATACCCAATGATAAGCTCCTTGAGGTTGCCGAAAACAGAACTCCTCTTATGGAATCTTTCCGTATGGCAGACGAAATATTAAGACAGGGTGTTCAGGGTATTTCTGACCTGATTTCACGTCCCGGTCTTATCAGTCTTGACTTTGCGGACATTAAGACTATTATGAAAGACACCGGCTTCGCTCATATGGGTATTGGCCGTGCAACAGGCGAGACCCGTGCAGAAGAAGCTGCAAAGAAGGCTATACATAGCCCGCTTCTCGAAACTACAATAGAGGGCGCAAAGGGCGTTATCCTCAACGTAACAGGTGGTTCTGACCTTGGTATCCTCGAAGTTAAGACTGCCGCTGAACTCGTTGAAGAGGCTGCAGATAAGGATGCAAACATCATTATCGGTGCTATTGTTGATGAAACTCTCGGCGACGAAATTCAGGTTACAGTTATCGCTACGGGCTTTAAGGGAAATGTTCCTTCAGAAAGCGACCCCAACTCATTTGACAGCTTTTTAAGCCGTTTCGGCAACGGAAAGCTCGGCGCTACCGCCGCTCCTTCTGATGCGAGCCGTCCTGCAGAAAAGGTTCAGCCCGCAACAGGAATGTTCAACAGATTCAGCGATGATGACGGAATTGACGTTCCCGTGTTTCTTCGCAAGAACAAATAAGTAAAATTACACATATTTCAAAGGGTCGAAGCTTTCGCTCGACCCTTTTGTATTCAGCAAAGGCAGGCGATTATATGAAAAATCTTATTGATAAATTAAGAGATACCAACAACCTTACCGACAGTGAATTTTTATCGCTGATGACTCAGCCGATTGACACCGACTACCTCTTTTCCGAGGCAAATAAGGTACGTCTTCATCACTACGGCTCAAAGGTTTTTCTGCGCGGTCTTATAGAAATCTCCAACCATTGCAAAAACGATTGTTTCTATTGCGGCATCCGTTGCTCTAACAAAAACGCCGTTCGATTCCGTCTTACAGAAGAGCAAATCCTCTCTTGTTGTGAGCTTGGCTATGGACTTGGCTTTCGCACCTTTGTTATGCAAGGCGGAGAGGACGCATATTTCACAGACGACAGGCTATGTGATTTGATTGACAAAATCAAGTCCTCATATCCCGAATGTGCCGTCACCCTCTCCCTTGGCGAGCGTAGCTTCGAAAGCTACAAACGACTGTTCGATGCAGGGGCAGACCGTTATCTTCTGCGCCATGAAACTGCAAATGCAGAGCATTATAAAAAACTTCACCCCGAAAGTATGAGCCTTGAACATCGAAAGGAATGTCTTTTTGCCCTCAAGGAAATAGGATATCAAACGGGTAGCGGTTTTATGGTAGGCTCGCCTTTCCAGACGTTTGAGGATATCGTTGCAGACCTCCGTTTTCTTCAGGAATTATCGCCGCATATGATAGGTATAGGTCCGTATATCACTCACAAAGACACACCCTTTGCTAAATATTCATCAGGGGAGCTTGAGCTTACACTTCGTCTTGTTGCCATTCTGCGTTTGATGTTCCCAAAGGTTCTTCTTCCCTCTACTACCGCCCTTGGAACAATAGCAGACGGAGGCAGAGAAATGGGACTTAAATCAGGCGCTAATGTTGTTATGCCTAACCTCTCACCCCTTGATACACGCAAGTTATATGATTTGTATGATAATAAAATTTGCACAAACGAAGAAGCCGTCGAGGGTCTATCCGCCCTAAAAAAACGAATACTCTCGGCAGGCTATACAGTTTCGTGGGAACGCGGAGATGCAAAAAAATAGGAGTTACTGTACGTAACTCCTATTTTTTTGCATCTCCCGATTTTAACATATAATAAATAACGACACAGATAAATATGTAGATTATAAAAAACACCTTCGTCGGATATGGCGTCATAATACTGAAAAACCTTCCCGAGAACATTTTGGCAACTCTGCCGATCAATATAAGAGCGGGATTTATCACAAATTTTGCCACAAGCTCTGCCGCATTTTCGGATATAAGGAACACCAAGACGTTTACATATCCGCCCACAAATGCAACCGCGACAAGTCCAAATGCCAAAAGTCCCGCAAACATTCCGCCCCATTGAAGATATCCGAAAAACCTCATCATAAAATAGCCAAGACCTATCATAGCAGAGAGCGCAACACATATTGAATCGACCGCAAATTTATTTGTTGAATATAGCAGGTTCATACCAGCCCGCAACCGCCGCGGACTCAATGCGGAGCTTGGTCTTTTCATAATTGCGACGCTCAATTTTTTTGAAATCAACGGATAGTACACCAAAATCCCGATGGTTGCCCCAAACGACAAGAGCATTCCGTAGTTTTCTAAAACATATGGATTGTTTATACCAAGTATAAGCCCTGCTGCAGCAAGTGCGGTCAAACTGTCATTCTGCCGTCCAATCACATTCGCAACAAGCAGAATAATCATCATAATAACCGCCCTGCACACAGATGGTGTAAACATCGAAACCGCAGCAAAAATTATAAATATTGGTATAGCAATAAAGCACACCGCTTTTTTAGGCAAGCGCAAAATTCCCAGCAAAAAGGCAAGTGCCGCAAACAGATACGAGGTATGCATCCCCGAAACCGATGCTATATGTATAAGTCCCGAAGCTTTAAGGTCATTATACACAGCATCGCTCATATTATCCGTAACTCCTACAAGTATTCCTTGCAAAAGCCCGACCATATCATCTCTGTAAGCTTTAAGCTCTGTCGACTCGACAACCTTATTCCTGATTTTAAGGCCCAGCATATCAAGTTTTGATGCAAATGGATTTTTGACTTTAAAATCCCGAAATTCTTCTATTTTATATGTATATCCTGCATATACAATTCCCTTTTGCCTGAGATACGCGGAATAATCAAAGCCGCCCTCATATGCAGGTTTCCCTTCTATACTCGTTGCCGTTTCACAGCTTATGTAATCGCCAACCTTTGGAACCGTCTGCCCCTCGCGCTTATACAAATACATCATCACAAGGCAAGACTTATCAAATGTTATACTTGTTCTCCCGTCTGATGCGATATAGGTTTCAACCGTAAAGCCATAGCTTTTCCCGCTTGAGCTGAGCGTAGGCTCTGATTTTACCTGTCCATATATATGAGGATAGCGGTCGAGAATTTCCACTTGCCTGTCCATATTCTTTACGAAAGAGGATACATATTGAAATCCCAGAACAAATATGAGAATAATCGCAAGCGCAGAAAAAGAAAACGCCCTCATCTCTCGGTTTTCACGGAATATTCCCGTGAAAACCAAAAAGACAATAAGCGTCAAAATTACAAATATAATATTATACCCTAAAAGAAGCTTTGCGCCAAAATCAGACAACACAGGGATATCAAGCGCAATATACGCCGAAAGTATATAAACCAATACCCCTACTACAAAATATCTTTTGTTGAATGAAAAATAAACTCTGTCGTCCATTACTTGCCCTTCGGATTAACAATATCTCTCCAGCCGAGATCTCCTCTCTCAATTCCCATTATTATAACCTCCGCCGTTGCAACATTAGTCGCAAGAGGAATGTTATGCACGTCACAAAGTCTGAAAAGTGCACTTACATCAGGCTCGTGAGGTTGGGCGGTAAGCGGGTCTCTGAAAAACAAAACCGCATCAATTTCGTTATATGCAATTCTTGCACCAATCTGCTGGTCGCCACCCTCGGGGCCTGACAAGAATTTAGTTATTGGTATACCTGTGGCATCCTCCACAAGACTTCCGGTAGTGCCTGTTGCAAATAAATTATGTTGCTTCAAAATAGCGCTGTATGCTATACAAAAATCAATCATAAGCTCTTTCTTTTTATCATGAGCTATAAGTGCTATATTCAATCGTGTCACTCCCTCTGCAATAGTATATGCCTTTAACCTAATTCATATATTACCATAATTATTACCAAAAGTCAAAACAAAATATAACATTTTTTGATTTTTATGGTTTTACAGGGTTCCCTCACCCTGCGATGAATTTCCCTCATCCGTTACTGACGTTTGTCTACGCTCTTCTCCGCTGTCTATTTTTTCGCCCACAGGCGCGTTTTCTCCGCCGATATTTTCAGATGGCAGAATGGGTCTGGGTCTATCCCCTTCTTCATCATCCGTGCTATTGCCGGTTTGAGTTTCAAATGTTCCATCCTTGATTTTCATGTATGCATCAAAGACCGACCTTGCAACATTCGCGGCAAAGATGCTGTTGGCACCGTGTTCTATAACTACCGCTATCACTATTTCAGGTTCGTCATACGGAGCAAAGCCCACAAAAAGAACATTGTCTCTTCCGTCAGGAACTTCGGCAGTTCCCGTCTTACCCGCCGCCGCATATTTTGCAGTTGCAAACGCTTCCTTTGCCGTACCAGAAGTCACAACTCTTCTCATTCCGTTTTTGACTGCGTTATAGGTAGAGTCGGAAATCGGCTTCTTGCTCAAAATCTGCGGTTCTTTTTTATACACAACCTTGCCCGTGTCATAATCGACAATCTCATCTACAAGGCGAAGTGAATATCTTGTTCCCTTGTTTAATATAGTCGATATATATGACGCAAGCTGAGCGGGAGTAAACATATTATCAGACTGTCCTATCGCCGCCTGCAGTACATCGCCGGGGTACCATATTCCCCCTGCGCTTTCTCTATGCTCTGGACTTGCAAGTATTCCTGTGCTCTCGGGAAGCTCAATTCCCGTTTTTTCACCAAGACCAAATGCGCTTGCATATTCATCTATTTTCTCTATGCCCGTCTGTCTTCCCACTTCATAGAAGAAGTAGTTGCACGATACCCCTATTGCCTCGGCTACATTTATTGTTCCGTGGGTTTCACCTGTGGAAGAATACACAAGGCAGGTTGGCTGATATGAATCAAAATATGTGTATTTTCCTCTGTCGGCAATATATGTCTGGGGTGATATTATACCCTCCTCAAGTGCCGCAACAGATGTAAGCGGTTTAAACGTAGAACCCGGGGAATAGGTTCCGCTAAGCGCTCGGTTTATAAGGGGTTTGGACTTTGACTTGAGCAAGTCCTCGTAATCTTCGTTAAATGTTGTGAGGTCATATGTGGGATATGATGCCATCGCAAGAACTCCGCCTGTTTTTGGATCGACAACAATAGCCGCTCCCGCTCCTCCTGAATCAACTGCCGCTATTATATTCTCGCGAAGCGCGGCCTCTGTCACTCTCTGCAAATCGCTGTCTATTGTAAGTCTTGCGAAGTTTCCCGGCTTTGGAGCACGGCTTTCGAGTATCTGTGACGAGCCTCCCGCGCGGTTCATTTCAACATTCTCATACCCGTCCTCACCCTTGAGATATTCTTCTAAAATTTTCTCAAGTCCGTCCTTGCCGATAGTATCGTTCATACCATAGCCCTTATTCTTCATCTCGGCATATTCTTCGGCGTAAATTCTGCCCGTTCTGCCTAAAATATGCGCCGCCATAGTCCCGTTAGAAAAAATTCTTACGGGTTCTATAATGATGTCAACACCCGGATACTGCATAAACTGCTCTTTAATCTGCTGAAGAACCATCTCATCTACATCTCTTGCAAGAATATATGGTTCTTTCTCGCTAAATCCGCCCTTTTCCATAGCATAGCGGATAGCAGTAATTGTAAGTGCCTTCTTGTCTGTATAGTTAGATGAAATCTCATATTTTTTTCTGTAATGCTCAAATATCTGCTCAGCGGAAGAATACTCGGTCAGTCTGTTTGCCCTCTTCCACTCCTCCAGATTTTCTTTTTCTTTATTCTCTTCCTCTGTGTCAGCTTCGGAATTTTCCTCCGCTTCATCATCTTCGTCGCTTTTTTTATATCGAATTCCCTCAACCTTGCGGGTGCCGCCGTTTTCCTCTATGTCAAAATCATACTCAAGTGCTCCCGTCTTCTCATTCATAACAATCGGGAAGCTGCTCTCGATTTCAGAACCGTACGAGCCTGCAAGCTCAGCGGCGTTATACAATGTTCGGTTAAGCTCTTCAGGTGTGATATTTATTTTTTGAACCTGTATACTGTAACCAAGTCTGTTCTGAACAAGCGGTTTGTCATTGCGGTCTAAAATCTCACCTCTTGGTGCAGTTACTGAATACGCACGAACAAGTCTCTGGTTTGCCTGACTTTCATAATCCATTCCCTTAACAATCTGTAAATCAAAAAGTCTGACAATGCAAACAAGTGCCAAAACCGCAACCATTATTATTAAAATGTTATATCTTCTGCCAAATCCTGAGCGTCCCACTATGCCGCCCCCTTAAAAGAAATTTCTCTTCCTGATAATCGAAAAGCTCTTCCGTATCGGGAAGAAAAGCAGTATTGCAAATACCGCCGTATACAAACATTCAGGCAAAATTACTCTTGTAACCGCAGTGATAATGCCCATATCTCCCCACATCATCGAATATGCAATGTAATATAAGGTGGCATATACAAGGTTCGAAATAAAAATCAGGATAACGCTTGCAATCACACCTGTATCGCTTATAATACGCTCTGATACTATTCCCGTAAGTATGCCTATGTACATAAAAAGCAATGAACTTACACCGATTAGTCTGCCTATCATCACATCAAATACAAAGCCGAATATTGCACCGCAAATCGCGCCCTCCTTCTTTCCCCGAAAAAGCGCGGTCATAACGATAAATATAAGAGGGATATTGGGGCTTATGCCTAAAATCCCTATACTTTGTACCAATGTGGGTTGAAATATTACAAGTATCAAAAGCCACACGGCATAAAAAACACCTGTTATCATTCTCATACAATTATCCTCTGGCTTTTTTATTCGTCTGCATCCTCTTCATCATCAAGGCTATCTTCTCCGCCTATATCCTCTGTCAAATCCGCAGTGTCATATGAGGTTATAACAAACACCTCTTTCACCTTTGAAATGTCTGCAAGAGGTTCAACGGTTGCCGCCTTTGACATAGTAGAATTCTCGTCATAAATTTCTACTACTGTACCAATCAGCAAACCCTTGGGGAAAACCCCGCCAAGTCCCGACGTTTCTATAAAATCCCCCGGGCGTATATCTGTATCACGGGATATATAGCCAAGTCTGCACATACCCGAGTATCTAAGGTTTGCGTCACCCTCAACAATCCCAATCTCGCCGGAGCGTTTTATCTCCGCCCCGATTGAAGAATCCGAATCTAATATAGTAATAACCTCTGCAAAGTTTGAGCTTACCTCCAAAATCTGACCTATAAGCTCTCTGTTTGTATTTACTACCGCCTGATTTTTCTTTATTCCGTCTTTTTCGCCGCGATTTATGGTAAATCCCGCAAACCAATTAGACGGGTCTTTTGCCGAAACAGATGCCGCAACCATTTCTATCGAGGTCTGTTCGTTTTTAAGATTCAGCATCTGACGAAGCTTTCCGTTCTCACTTGAAAGCCCCTCCATATCCCGAATTTGCTTCTGCAAATTTGTGTTTTCGTTTTTAAGCTGTTCATTTTCACTCTTCAGCTTTTTTACGTTTCCGAAATATTCGAATATTCCGCCAATCCACGAGCCGCCGTCGGACACCGCCCCCTGCAGCGGAACAGATACCGCACCGCCTGCATTCTCTATCGGTGTATTACCGCTGTCACAGGAAGCAAAGCATCCTATAACAATAACAAGCACAACAGTAGCCACAACAAAATAAACGATATTCTTATGCCCAGACAATCTTCTCATTATCTACATTCCCTCTCATCTATTTTATTATCTGCCGAGAATTCCGCCCTGTCTTCCACCGAAGAGAAAATCTATCGCCTTGCCCGCTCCTATTGCAACACAGTCTATCGGATTTTCTGCTATATAAACAGGGATTTCCGTGTTAATATTAATCAAACGTCCAAGACCCCTTAAAAGAGCGCCTCCGCCCGTGAGTACAATCCCGCTTTCCAAAACATCAGCGGCAAGCTCGGGAGTAGTGCTCTCCAGCGTAACCTTTATCGCATCAACAATCGCCTCTGCAGGCTCTGTAAGACACATTCTTATCTCGTCCGTTGTAACCTTTGCCGTTTTGGGAAGACCTGTAACCATATCTCTGCCGTTTACTTCCAAAGTTTCGTTTTCTATGCCGCCATATACCGAGCCTATGCTTATCTTTATACTCTCGGCGGTTGCCTCGCCTATTATCATATTGTACTGTCTTTTTATATATTGAATTATAGCGGCATCGAAGCTTCCGCCTGCCGTTCTTATGGTGTTATAAACCACAACTCCGCCAAGCGAAACAACAGCCGCCTCGGTAACTCCCGCGCCTATATTTACTACCATACTTCCGCGGGGTGCGCCGATATCAACTCCGCAGCCCAGTGCCGCAGCAAGAGTAGAATCCATAAGTTCAACATCTCTGATTCCTGCCGCTCTGGCTGCCTCTATTACCGCACGGCGTTCCACCTCTGTGATACCGCTTGGCACACAGATGACCGCTCTTATAAGTGTAAGTGAGGTTCCCGCTATCTCTTTTACAAAGTATTTAAGCATAGCGGCAGCGGCATTAAACCATGTTATAACGCCGCATCTTACGGGCGAAAGCTCTGATACCCCCTCGGGTGTTCTGCCTATCATATCGTTTGCTGCATCGCCTATTGCCACAAACTGTCCCGTTGTATCACTTTTTATTACTACTGACGGCTCACTTAAAACGATACCCTGATTTTTCTCACTGATAATCGTAGTCGCCGTTCCCAAATCAATACCAATATCAATAGCCATAATTTTCTCCTTTGAGCGAAAATGATTAATCCAAGCCTCGCTTTAGAGGCAAGCTTTCGCTATGTTAAAATACTCGCTAATCCTTAAAAAAGCGTATAATCAAACTCTCGTTTCAAAATCTGTGAGAGTTTGCAAAGAGGCAAGCCCACTACATTGAAATAATCGCCGCGAACACCCTCTATAAACAACGCTCCGAAATCCTGAATTCCATACGCTCCCGCTTTGTCCATAGGCTCGCCCGTTTTGATATATCTGTCTATTTCTCCGTCTGTCATGGGCTTAAAATGAACGGTTGTGCGTTCAAAATCATTTGCTTTTCTGTTCTTTTTATTATCAATCACAGCAATGCCTGTGCAGACGTGGTGCTCTCTTCCCGAAAGTCTGTGAAGCATCTGTGCTGCCTCCTCCTCATCAGCGGGTTTACCGAGAACCATTCCGTCTATAAAAACTATTGTGTCTGCCGCAACAATAATCGCATCCTTATCTGCCCTTGCCGCAACATTCTCTGCCTTTTGCATAGCCAGCTTCATACATATTTCTTCAGGTGCCATCCCCTCGTCAATTACCTCTTCAGAGTTGTCGGGCATTATCTCCAATTCCTGAACATATTGACCGAGCAATTCTCTGCGTCTGGGTGACTGCGAAGCTAATATAATCTTTCTGTTTTCCATAATCTATACTCCCGTAGAACCAAATCCGCCCGCGCCTCTGTCAGTATCATCAAGTGACTCCGAAACAACAAGGTTTGCCTTTTCAACAGGAAGGAAAACCAGTTGTGCAATTCTGTCCCCAGGATTAACTGTGTAGTCTGTGTCTGACAGATTGATTGCGGCAACCTTAACCTCGCCCGTATAATCTGTGTCAATTACCCCTACGCTGTTGCACATTGTAATTCCCTTTTTAAAGGATAATCCCGACCTCGGGAAAACAAATGCGCCCCATCCGTCAGGAATTTGCAGGGCAAACCCAAGAGGGATAAGCATTCTCTCCCCCGCTTTAATTGTAACGGGGGCGCTTATTGCCGCCGACAAGTCCATCCCCAAGCTTCCGTCTGTTGCATACTCGGGAAGCTGTGCGTGTTCTGATAAAATCTTAATTCTTACATCTATCATAGCTCTGCTCACTTTCGTTTATTCTATTGCACCCTTTAAAAAGTGCAGTCTTGTAAAGGTTTTTGGCCTATTATCCTTGCCCATAATATAATCGTCACATATTTCTTTGCATTCATTGGGCGTTTCGGTTGTGAATAGAAGTCTCATATCCGCTCCTGTCTTGTTCAAATCATCAAGCTTATCACCCATATAAAGAGGGACCGAATTGTATACTACGCTTCGGCAAACATCTCCGTCACGCATAATCGGGAACCTCGCCCCCGTTCTGTCACCCACAAACGTCACGCTGTCGCAGGGACATTTATCCATATTTTTCGGTATACAATTTTCGCATATCATAAGGGGTATTCTTCCGTATGAAATAATCTCTGTTTCTTCTATCCCCTCAATATCGCGAAGCTGTGCCAAATTCATTTCAGGCGACATACATACTGTCGATACGCCCATTTTGCCGATCCTATCGAGAGCTAAACTGTTCGTTATATTCAGTCTTTGCGAGCCGTATATCGAAAAGCCGTGAGCTATCGGCAGGGCATCTATGGTTGATATCTCTGCCTTATCAAAGCCAAGCGCTTTAAGCTCCCTCAAGCTGTTTTTGCATCTTTCCCTCTGCTCCCTCCTGATTATAACAGGAAGAGAAATTACTATTCTTTCGCAGTCTTCTTTGAGTTCATCGCCAAACTTCTCGGCAATATGAATGGGAATATATATGCGCTTAAAATCATAACCGCGAACCGCTCTGTACTGCTCTATACTGCTTACAGAGCATACATATCCTGACTCCTTTTTAATCGGAGACTTCTTTGCTTTATCTTTTGGCTCTGAAATTCTTTTGCATTTATACTTTTCTAAAATTCTATTTTCAAGTGCCGATATTAAATCTCTGCGCAGTTCGTTAAGACCTCCCACAGATACAAACGGCTCTCCTTTGATTTCAACCTCGCAATTTGTAATTTTAAAGGGCGTTCCCCCCGTTTTTACAAGTTGTGTCTTTGCGCCATCATGCGTAAGAGGTCGGTTTGACGCTTTATCTGCTTTAAATCCGCTCTCTATACAAGCGGTATGCTCACCGCACCTGATTTCAATGCGCACAGGCTCTCCCTCTGCTATTTGGGCAGAGATTGACGCCTCAACCTGCTTTGCGGTCGGGATAGCTTCCTTTTCTTCGTTTTTAAGATAGGGGTTGTCAGGCTTATCAAAGGCAAACATTTCCTTGCCCTTTTTGTCCGCAAAATATCCGTCGGTAAGTCCGCCTCGGAAAAATATTCTGTTTAGCCCCTCTATCTCTTCGCGATTGGGCACTCTTTCTTCATCAATAAGTCGGCGGTATGTAGATACTACCTTTGAAACATACGCCTCGCCTTTCATTCGTCCCTCAATTTTAAGAGACGCAACTCCCATTTCTTTAAGCTCCCTCAGATGCTCTGCCAGAGACATATCCTTAAGACTTAAATAAAATTTTGAATTATTCTCGTCTGCAAAATATGGAAGTCTGCACGGCTGCGCACATTTGCCTCTGTTTCCGCTTCTTCCGCCTATAACACTGCTCATCAGGCATTGTCCCGAATAGCTCATACACATTGCTCCGTGGACAAATACCTCCGCCTCTGCAGTTGTGTTTTTAATAATATCGCGCATCTCTGCTCCCGAAAGCTCACGCGAGAGAACAACTCTGCTAACCCCAAGCTTTTCAAGCTCTCTCACCCCGTCTGCAGAGTGAACTGTCATCTGTGTGCTTGCGTGGACCTCGATATCGGGGGACATCTCCCTCACAAACCCGAGGACGCCCAAATCCTGAACAATAACGCCGTCAACGCCTGCGGCGGTGACAGTCTTTACAAGCCGTTTAAGTTCCTTATACTCTCTGTCAAACACAAGAGTGTTAATCGTTACATAAGCGCGGGCACCTCTCAAATGGCAAAAGTCCGCCGCACGATATATCTCTTCATCCGAGAAATTCCCCGCAAAGCTGCGTGCGCCAAAATCTTTTCCGGCAAAATAAACTGCATCAGCTCCGCTGTTTACCGCAGCCAAAAGGCAGGAATAATCCCCAGCAGGTGCAAGAAGCTCCATCGGTTATACTCCTCTCATCGTTCCCCGTCTGAGTCCCGAAAGCTCTGTTTCGCGTTTAGCAAGCTCAATCTGGAGCTTCTGTATATCCTCACGAAGCTTTTCAACTTCAAGACGCTTTTCTTCAAGCTCTGCTCCAAGTCCCTTTGCCTCTTCAACATAGCCTTTAAGTTCGATGCGAAGATTGTCAAGTACATCTTCATTCTTTAAATAGTCGTCAGCTATGTTTATAGCGGTAAGGACAGACTTCATCGCTGTACTAAGCTGCGGAGCACCCTCTGTAATCTGTTGCATACGCTTGTTGACAAGCACCGCAACACGCTGAACATACTCCTCCGGCTCGTTGGTAACGAGAGTGTATTCAATATTATTGATTTTTACCTCTACCTTTTTCTTGTCCAAGACAATGCCCCCTTTTATCATTTATTTTCAAATAATATCTGTCGGGTCTTTAAAATTCCAAATACAGATTTCGCATCATTTATCTCATTTCTCATCACCATCTGATATGCGGTCTCAAATGGGATTTTCTCAACATCGAGATATTCATCCTCGTCAGGATGAACCTCACCCTGTTTAAGACCTGTTGCGAGATATACGTGTGTAACTTCATCAGTAAATCCCGGCGACGGATATATAAAACCTAAATATTCAAAGCGGTCCGCCGTCATCCCCGTTTCCTCGCCAAGCTCCCTTATTCCGCATTCTCTGTGGTATTCATCGCTATCTAATTTACCTGCGGGTATCTCATAAATAGCTTTCTCGATAGGCTTTCGAAACTGTCTGACCATAATGATTTCATTGTTGTCGGTAAGCGCAACAACGCCCACTCCGCCCGGATGAAAAACAAGCTCCCGCTCCGCCTCTGTGCCATCGGGCATAGCAACTCTGTCAAGTCTTACCTTTACTATTCTTCCATTGAATATTTCTTTGGTTGCAACTGTCTTTTCTTCAAAAATCATAGTCATACCTCAATTCAAATATATAATGAACAGACCCTCTTCGCAGATATGTTCATTATATATCTGTTAACCTGCAAATCCACCTCCCTCATTAAGAGGGAGGCTTCATTGCTTATATTTTGCAAAAAATAGGGTTTATTATACGATACCCTGTGCCATCATAGCGTTTGCAACCTTCTTAAATCCTGCTATGTTTGCGCCTGCAACGAGGTCGTAACCGAGTCCGTATTCTGCTGCAGCTTCCATAGATACCTTGTGAATATTAGCCATAATGCCCTTGAGCTTCTGGTCAACTTCTTCACATGTCCAGCTGTATCTCATTGAGTTCTGTGCCATTTCGAGCGCTGATACTGCAACACCGCCTGCGTTTACTGCCTTTGACGGCCCAACAACAAGGCCCTTGCTTCTGATAAGAGCCATAGCCTCATTTGTGGTGGGCATATTAGCAACCTCTATGTAATACTTAACGCCGTTTGCAATAATCTTTTCTGCCTCTACTACGCCAATCTCGTTCTGAGTTGCACAAGGCATGCAGATGTCAACCTTAACACCCCAGGGCTTTTCGCCTGCGTGGAATTCACAACCGAACTTATCTGCGTAATCCTGAGCCTTGTCACGTCCTGACGCTCTCATTTGAAGGAGATAGTTGAACTTTTCTTCAGTAGTAACACCGTCGGGATCATATACATATCCGTCAGGGCCGGAAATTGTAACAACCTTACCTCCGAGTTCAGCAACCTTCATACATACGCCCCATGCAACGTTACCAAAGCCTGATATCGCTACTGTCTTACCCTCTATCTTGTCACCAAGATGAGTGAGAACTTCATTCAGATAGTATGTAGCACCAAAGCCTGTTGCCTCAGGTCTTATAAGTGATCCGCCGTACTCAAGGCCCTTACCTGTGAGAACGCCGTTCTCCCAGCAACCCTTAATTCTCTTGTACTGACCGTAGAGGTAACCGATTTCTCTTCCGCCAACACCGATGTCGCCCGCGGGAACGTCTACGTCAGGGCCGATGTGTCTGTAAAGCTCTGTCATAAATGCCTGACAGAATCTCATAATTTCTGCATCGCTCTTTCCTCTGGGGTCAAAGTCAGAACCACCCTTACCTCCGCCTATGGGGAGACCTGTAAGGCTGTTTTTAAATGTCTGCTCAAATCCGAGGAACTTTATAATTCCTGAATATACCGACGGATGGAAACGCAAACCGCCCTTGTAAGGACCGATTGCACTGTTGAACTGAACACGGAAGCCTCTGTTAACCTGAGTCTTACCATTGTCATCAACCCATGAAATGCGGAATGTTATCATTCTTTCGGGTTCAACGATTCTCTCTATAAGACCGTTTGCCTCATATTCGGGATGCTTTTCGATAACCGGTTCGATTGATTCAAAAACCTCCTCAACTGTTTGAAGAAACTCGGGTTCATTCTTGTCCCTTGCTTCAACCTGAGCATATACTCTCTTGAGATACTCATTTTTAAATGCCATTGTTGATACAACTCCTTTTTGCTTTATATAATTAAATTTTTTTACTTGAATTAATTTATCGGAATATTTATCTTAAATACTCATCGATGGACTGTGCCAACACCATTTATTTTATTTAAAATAGAATTATTTTAAATACTCATCAATGGATTGTGCCGCATTTTTACCCGCTCCCATAGCAAGAATTACTGTGGCGGCACCTGTGACAACGTCACCGCCTGCCCATACGCCCTTCTTACTTGTCGCACCCGTCTCATCCTTGACAACTATACATCCCCTTCGGTTTGTTTCAAGGTCGGGGGTTGTGCTTCGTATAAGAGGATTCGGCGTCTGACCTATTGCCACTACCACTACATCGGCATCCAATGTAAATTCGCTGTCCGCTATCGGCGTAACGCTCTTTCTGCCTGATTCATCAGGAGCGCCAAGTTCCATCCTTACGCACTCCAGCTTTTTCGCCCAGCCATCATTACCGATAATTCTTGTCGGGTTACTAAGGAGAGCAAATTCAATACCCTCTTCTTTTGCGTGCTGAATTTCCTCGCTTCGGGCGGGCATCTCATCTGCGCCGCGTCTGTAAACAATCGAAACATTCTCTGCTCCGAGTCGTTTTGCACATCTTGCCGCATCCATAGCGACATTTCCGCCGCCGATAACAGCAACATTTTTGCCTAGGTAAACAGGTGTATCATATTCAGGGAACCTATATCCCTTCATCAGATTTATACGGGTTAAGAATTCGTTTGCAGAATAAACACCGTTAAGATTTTCTCCCTCTATTTTGAGAAAGCTGGGAAGTCCCGCACCTGTACCTATGAATACAGCGTCAAAGCCTTCCTCGGTAAGAAGTTCGTCTACCGAGAGAACCTTACCGATAACCATATCTGTGTATATCTCTACACCCAGCTCCCTAAGCTTATCAATTTCTGCCTTAACTATATCCTTGGGGAGTCGGAATTCAGGAATTCCATACACTAAAACTCCACCAGGGGTGTGAAACGCTTCGTAAACTGAAACGGAATATCCCATCTTTGCAAGGTCGCCTGCACATGTAAGGCCTGCAGGACCTGCGCCGACAATCGCAACCTTTTTGCCATTCTTTTCGGGGGCAGTAAGCTCCGCCTTGCCGTTTTTCATATACCAGTCCGCAACAAATCTCTCAAGTCTGCCGATTGCAACAGATTCGCCTTTTCTGGCTCTTACACAATGCATTTCGCATTGTGTTTCCTGCGGGCAAACTCTGCCGCAAATCGCGGGAAGCGAACTCGTCTCTTGTATTTTATGATAAGCCTTTTCGAATTCACCCTTTGCAACAAGTGCGATAAATTCGGGGATTTTTACTCTCACAGGGCAACCATTTACGCATAGCGGATTTTTACAGTTGAGGCAACGCTCTGCCTCTTCTATTGCCATCGCCTCTGTATAACCCGTTGAAACCTCATCAAAATTTTTGTTTCTAATATTTGGTTCTTGTTCAGGCATAGCCACCTTTTTTTGTGACATATTAGGCATTTTTCATCCCCTCCAGTCTGCAGTTATGTCCGCGCGAGCGCTGTTCTTCCTTTGCAAACATCTTTGAGCGGCGGATTGCCTCATCAAAATCAACAAGATGCCCGTCAAAGTCAGGGCCATCAACACAGGCAAACTTTGTTTCTCCGCCAACGGTAATGCGGCATCCGCCGCACATTCCCGTGCCATCAATCATTACGGGGTTCATGCTGACTATCGTCTTTATTCCATATTTCTTTGTAAGCTCACAAACCGCCTTCATCATCACAAGCGGACCGATTGCAATTACAACATCATACTTTTCGCCTGCATTTATAAGCTCTTCAAGCTTCGTCGTAACAAAGCCTTTGTTTCCGTTTGAACCATCGTCAGTCATTGTAAAAAGACGTGTTGCCACATTTTTACATTCTTCTTCTATGATAATGAGGTCGGTATTTCTAAAGCCGTTAATCATATCAACGCAAACGCCCATCGAGTGAAGCTTTTTAGCCTGCGGATACGCAATTGCAGTGCCAAGTCCGCCGCCTATAACTGCGGCTTTTTTAACGCCGTCAAAGTGCGAAGCAACCCCGAGCGGTCCTACAAAGTCAAGTAAGCTGTCACCCGCCTCAAGAGTGTTCAGCTTCTCTGTGGTTGCTCCTACAACCTGAAATATTATGGTAACAGATCCCTTTTCTCTGTCATAATCAGCAATAGTAAAGGGGACTCTCTCACCATATTCATCTATTCTCAATATTATAAACTGTCCCGGTTCCGCCTTTTTTGCTATGTACGGAGCCTCTACCTCCATCAAAGAAACGGTCGGATTAAGACATTCTTTGCGCAAAATTTTAAACATTTTTGCACCTCCATGATGTGTTTTATCCATGATGATAACTGCTAATCGCCACACTTACCCATTATCTAAAGTATTATAGCATATAAAGAGAAAAACTGCAAGTTTTTTTACATTAGCAGCGAAAGCGTATGCTAAAACGTTCCCCAAAACATAGAAATCTTTGATTTCGTTCTGTTTTGTGGGGTTGTTATAGCATATAAAGAGAAAAACCGCAAGTTTTTTTACATTAGCAGCGAAAGCGTATGCTAAAACGTTCCCCAAAACATAGAAATCTTTGATTTCGTTCTGTTTTGTGGGGTTGTTATAGCATATAAAGAGAAAAACCGCAAGTTTTTTTACATTAGCAGCGAAAGCGTATGCTAAAACGTTCCCCAAAACAT